>JAIBCK010000034.1 GCA_019694215.1 Thermoflexales bacterium | reverse complement strand
AGCCGACGGCCGTCTGCCGTCCGCGGTCTGCCGTCCGCTTCCGCTTCCGCTCTCCTTCGTTGATCTTCGTCACTTCGTGCTTCTGTTCCAAATCGCAAGTCACCGCCACGCAGACACCCCTAACGCATGACGCATGACGCATGACGCATGACGAGAGACGCATGACGCATGACGAGCAGCGCCCAACGCACGCACTATGGCGCCGCTGCCGCGACGCGCGCGCGCCAGTCGGCCAGCAGGTCGGCGACGGTCTGCTCGAAGGGGATGGTCGGCGCCCAACCCGTGGTCGCGCGCAGTTTCTCGTTTGAGCCGTAGCTCACCGGCGTGTCGGCGGGGCGCAGCTTCTCCGGGTCGACCTCGACCGTGATCTTGATCCGCGCCAGCGCGAGCAGGGCGTCCAGCAGCGACTGCACGTTGCGCGGTTGGCCGCTGCAAATGTTGTAGACCTCGCCAGCCTCCCCGAGCTGCATCAGTGCGTAGTACGCCCGCGCCACGTCACGGACATCCGTGAAGTCGCGGGCGGCGGTCATGTTGCCGACCTTGATGACGGGTTCGCGTCGGCCGGCCTCGATCTCGGCCACCTGTTGCGCAAACTGGTTGGCCACCGAGTTCATGAGCTGGCGCGGGCCGATGTGATTGAATGGCCGCGCGACCACCACATCCAGGCCGTGGCTGCGCCGATATTGCAGCGCCAGCGCCTCCTGAGCGACCTTGCTCACGCCATACGGGTTCGTCGGCCGCGGAAGGCGATCTTCGCGGAAGGGCAGGTCGGCATCGCCGCGCGGTGGGCCATATACCTCGTTGGTCGAGACCACCAGAATGCGCGGTGTGAGCCCGGTTGCCAGCAGGCCATCGAACAGGTTCTGCAGCGGTCGGACGTTGTGCTCGAAGGTCTCCCAGGGGTTCTCCCAGGCCGCGGGCACATACGGTTGGGCCGCAAGGTGGGCGATCAGGTTGGGCCGCTCCACCATCAGCAGGCGGCGCGCTCCGTCGCGGTCGCGCAGGTCGATGTTCCACCACGACACCCGCCCGCTGCCGCGGTCCCCGGTCGCGTTGCGCGAGGCGCCGATCAGCGTCCAGGGCGTTTCTGCGAGCAGCAGGTCGGCCAGATGGCCGCCACCGAACCCGTTCATCCCGGTGATCAACACCCGCATCTTGAACCTGCCTGCCTGCAACGCATGCAGCGATTATAGGCGGCTAGGGGGTCCCAAAGAGCGGTCCCAGCGACGAGCCAAGGCCGGTCGCAATCGTTACCAGCACGGCAACCGGCGCAACAACGGCGATTCCCAGGCTGCTGATGATCGCCAGCCATCCGTAGTTGCGCGCCCGGGCCGGATCGGTCGCCTTGCGCGCGTTGCCGACGGTGAGCGCGCCAAGCACCACCGTAATGATGGGGACGGGCGCGACGATGAAAAACATTCCCAGGCCGAAGCACGTCGCCAGCGTGAAGATGCCCATGATCAGCGTGACGGTGGCCAGGGTGTCATAGCCCTTGTTCCCCGAAACGGGCGCGCTACCCGCCGACGAGGCCAGCCCCGGGGGTTGGGCCGTTGTGCCGAGCGCCTGGAGATACGGTCCCGGCCCGGTGACGCTCACGCCGTCTGCGGCGAGGCGCTGGGCGACCTGCTGGCTGACCCGGCGACCGTCGGCGGCGTACCACAGGTGCCTCGCGCAAAGCGGCACTCCGCTGACCTCGCAGCGCTCGATGGCTTCATGGGGACATTCACAGCAGCGCACGGCCATGGCAAACAAAACCGGGCCGGACCCACACCCCGCATCGAAATGCGCAACGGTGCGGCCCGGCCCGGAAAGCGGAGAGAGTGAGATTCGAACTCACGGTAGGCCAAATGACCTACAACGGTTTTCGAGACCGTCCCATTCAACCACTCTGGCATCTCTCCAAGCGGTCCGCGATTATAGCGCGGCCGCGTGCGCTACGCCTGGAGCAGCCCCTCCTCGACGACGTCCAGGCCCTCCTGCAGCTCACTGTCTGAGATCACCAGCGGGAAGAGGAAACGCACACCGTTCGAGTACAACCCGCAACGGATCATCAGCACGCCATTGCGCGCGGCGTAGTTGACGACCGAGAGCGTGCGCTCGACGGCCAGCGGCTTCTTGCTGGCCTTGTCCTCGACCAGCTCGATGGCCAGCATCGCCCCCAGCCCGCGCACATCCCCGAGGATGGGGATGCGGCCCTGCATGTCGCGCAGACGGTCGCAGGCGATCCCGCCCACATGACGCGCCCGCGCGGGCAGGTCATCCTTCTCCAACAGGTCGATTGCCGCAAGCGCTGCCGCGCAGGCAACCGGATTGCCCGAATACGTTCCACCCAGACCGCCCGGATGCGGCTTATCCATCAGCTCGGCGCGCCCAACCGTGGCCGCGATGGGCATCCCACCGCCCATGCTCTTGGCCAGCGTGATGATGTCCGGCGAGACGCCGAAGTGCTCCATCGCAAACATGCGGCCGGTCCGCGCGAACCCGCTCTGCACTTCGTCGGCGATGAGGACGATGCCGTAGCGGTCGCATGCCGCGCGCAGGCGCCGCATGAACTCGACCGGCATGGGGATGAAGCCGCCCTCGCCCTGCACCGGCTCGACGATGACTGCCGCGACGGCCTCGGGCGCGACATGCGCGATCAGCGCGCGCTCAAACGACTCCCACACCAGCTCGACTTTCTGCGCATCGGACATGCCGTCGGCCGCGACCATGCGGTAGAGATACGGGTAGGGGACGCGATAGATCTCCGGCGCAAAGGGGCCGAAGTTCTTCTTGAACAGCGCGTATTTGCTCGTCAGCGACTGCCCGAGCAGGGTGCGGCCGTGATAGGCGCCCTCGAAGGCGATGATGGCCTGCCGACCCGTCGCCGCGCGCGCCGTCGCGATGGCGGCCTCGACGGCCTCGGCACCGCTGTTGTTGATCATGGCCTTCTTCGGCCCCGGGATCGGCGCGATCTCGCACAGTTTCTCAGCCAGGCGCACATGCGCCTCGGTCGTGGCCACCAGGCCGCTGATGTGAATCAGGTCGCCGGCCTGCGCGCGGATGGCCTCGACGACCTCGGTCGGGGTATGCCCAACGTTCAAAACACCAATGCCGCCGGTGAAGTCGATCAGGGTGTTGCCGTCGACGTCCTCGACCAGCGCGCCATGCGCCCGCCGCACGCCGAGCGGCGTGGATTTGGCAAACCCGAGCGGCATCGCCGCCTCGCGGCGCGCGACGAGCGCGCGGCTGTTGGGTCCGGGGAGTTCGGTCTTCAGGTGGATGTGCTTGCGGGGCTTTGTCATGATTGGGTGGTCGGGTCAGGGGTTTCTGGCGTTTCTGGATTGCGCCGCATTATGCGCCAAGCGTCAGGCTGGCGCGCACCCGGCCGGCGCGGGGGTGCTTTGCCTCGAGCGTGAGCGTTGTGCCTGGCGCGGCCTCGACCGTCCACTCGGCCCGGGTGCGGTCGGTGCTGGCGTCCGATCCGCCATACACGCCCATCACCCACTTCTGCGCGCGGCCATCGAGCTGGCCAGCCATCACACGCGCTTCGCCACCCCGCAGCCGCGCCCCCTCGGGCACGCCCAGGCTGAGCTCGAGCGGCGTCACGAGCTTCTTTTCCGCCGCGCGCGTGGTCACGCTGGTTGGCAGCCAGCCACTGTTCTCCACCACGGCCCGCACCTGCCAGACGCGTTCGCCCAGCCGCTCGGCGGTGAACGCCCGCACGTTGAGCAGGGGCGAGATCAGGGCATGCCAGATCACCACATCGGCGTGCGGGGCGATCTCGGCTTCGAGAAACTCCGGCGGCGGGTTGCGCCAGATCAGCTCGGCGTTCCAGCCGCCCAGCTCAACGGCGCCCAGTTGCGGATGCGGGAAGGGATACCAGTTGACGAAGCCGCGCCCCCCCAGCGCCGCATCCTGCCAGGCCAGTAGCTTGAGGTCGTCCTCGACATCGTGCTGCCGCGACCACTCCGTGAATCGATACCCGCCCCCCGGCTTCTTCATGTCGATGCCGGCCGCGCGCTGTGGGCTCCACAGTTCGCACGTCCAGGCAAAGACGCCCAGGTGCTCGTAAAGCCAGTCGTCAAAGACCCCCTTGATGGTCTCCTTCGGGTGATACCGAAAGTCGTGAAAGACCGAGACGGCCGGGTAGCCGGTCATACGCGTGATGGCGCGCCCGATGTCCTGCATCGCCCACAGGTCGTTGGCATTGAAGGTGTCGTCGGGGCGCGTGCCATACGGACGAAGATACACACCACTCATGGTGTGAAAGGTGATCGCGCCTGTGATGTTCGGGTGATCGACGATGAACTGGGTCATCGCCCGCACCTCGGGTTCGCTGGTTGGATACGGGCCGGCCCCAACCTGCTCCGCCTCGGGCGCCCACTCGAAGGGGAAGTTGCGGTTGAGATCCAGGCCTTCGTAGGCCCTGGCCAGCTTGATCGTGACACCGTCGTAGTTTTGAATCTCGCCCTCCGGCAGCAGCCGGTAGAAGGGCCCCACGTCGCCGCCGGCCGGATCGCGCGCCACCAGCAGCCGGGCGTCGGCGGGGTGCGCCTTCCACGGCCCATTGGGGTCCTGGACGCGCATCGTCAACACGCGGCCATCGCGGTCGATGTCCGATGGATGCAGCCCGTCCTGCCGCTCGGCAAACGGGTAGGGGCGGGTGGAGGAGCGAATGCGGCGATGGCGCTCATCCAGAAAGAGCTCGGCGCCGTCCGGGTTGGCGCGCGGCACAACGTACAACGTGCGGGTGTCGAGCAGCCGCGTGATCTGGGGATCGCTGCCATAGCCCTCCAGCACCTTGGCCAGCAGATACAACGCGCAGCTCGAGGGGGCCACCTCGGTGGCATGGATGTTCGCATCCACCCAGAAAGCCGGCTTGTCCTCGGCGGGGCCGGTGGCCGTGTTGGTCACGGTCATTGCCCAAATCTCGCGGCCCTCGTGGCTGCGGCCGATCGAGGCCAGGCTGCACAACGTGGGATGCGCTTCTTCAAACCCGCGCAGGTATTCCGTCAGGGGTTCATATCGGTGGAAGCGGTCAAAGGCAGGCTTGTTCATGCGAACACTCCAGGGCTACATCGGCCGCAGGCGGCCGTCCTTCAGGATGACGCTGTTGATGATGCGGCGGTCGTGCTTGCCCGGCGTGACCACGTTGGCCATGACGGTGACATAGGCCTTGAGCGGGGTCGCGACGAGCTTCTTGACCAGGATCTCCTCGACCTGGAAGATGCCGGCCGAGTTGCTCATCTCGACGTGGATTTCGACGGGAAGGCTCCCGCCGCGGATGATGTCGACCTCCTCGATGGACAGGGCCGAGACCGCGTGGATGTCAATCTTGCCGAGGTCAAAGGGCATGCGGGCGCGGCCCTTGCTCATGTCGCAGCCATCCGCAACCGCGACGATGCCGCCTTCGAGATACACCGGAGGCGGGTTCATGTCGTGACACTGCACGCACGACAGGATGAAGTTCTCGATCAGCTGCAGCTTCTCCGGGTCGGGATACAGCGGCGGAAGAATGCGCTCGAGCACCTCGCGCGCCATCATCACGCCCAGGATCTCGTGGCTGGAGCGGCTCATGCTGTTGCCAATGTCGTGCAGCAGAATCCCGGCCATTCCCACCGCAAAGGCATCCTCGATGTCGCCGGCGCCGGACTCGACCACATCGAACGGCGCCTTCGCCTCGATCAGCAGCGCCATGATCTGGGCGAGATACGACGCCGTCACGCGCGCGTGGATGGGGCCGTGATCGTTGTAGTTCAGCTTGGCGATGGCGAGGTAGTTGGCCATCTCCCAGTTGGCCCGCACGCGCGGATCGGCGGATAGGGCCTCATACACACGCAGGACCTTGGGGTAGGGCGCCGCCAGCGCGCGAATGGTCTGGTCAGCCTTGACATACAGCTCCTCGTAGTCATTGGGCAGCTGTGCGCCGAGCCGTTTGGCGTTGGCGGTGCGTTCGGGTTGGCGAATGTGAATCAGCGACATAGGTGAAAGCGCCCATCCCGGGTGGGATAGGGTGAATGATGACCGTTGGGTGGAGCGGGTGGTCAGCCCTCGCGCAATTCCTTGCGGGCGCGCTCGACACCGCGGCGGATGCCGATGTCGCCGCCCTTGAGACCGGTCAGGGTGCGCCGCGCGCAGGCCAGGCAGCCCAGATTGGCGCGATGGCTATCGGGGGCGCAGGTCAGGCAATTCGCGGTGCGGATCATCATGAGCGAAAACGCCAGCACGTCCTCATGCGTCTCCGGCAGCCGGGCGAGCCCGTCGATCCACTCCGCCCAGCCTTCGCCGCCGCGCGCGCTGCGCAACTCGGCAATGCAGGAGGCGGGAAACAGAATTTCGCTCTCGGGATACATGGATACAATCGTCCCAATGGGCGAGCAACTATACACCCGGACCGGTGACGATGGCAGCACCGGTTTGCTTGGGCCGGGCCGGGTGCAGAAGTTCAGCGCCCAGGTCGAGGCCTACGGCAGCGTCGACGAACTCAGCGCCGCGCTGGGGGTCTGCCGCGCCACGAGCAGTTCCGCCTCCCAAGGCCTGCTCCTCGACGTGCAGCGCGACCTCTACCACCTCATGGCGGAGCTGGCCGCCACGCCGGAGAACGCCGCCCGTTTTCATCGCATCGATGCCGCCCGCGTGCGCTGGCTGGAGGGCCACACCGACGCCCTCACGGGCGGCATCGTCCTCCCGCGCGAGTTCGTCATCCCCGGCGACAGCCTGGCCGGCGCGCAGGTCGACTTCGCCCGAACCGTCGCGCGGCGCGCCGAGCGCGCGGTGCTCGCCCATGCGCACAACGGCGGACACGTGCATGCCGACGTGATCGCCTACCTCAACCGCCTGTCCTCGTTCCTGTTCGTGCTGTCGCTGGTCGAGTCCGCCCGCGCAGGCGTCGGCGCCATCACCCTCGCCAAGTCCGAAACCAATCCCCTGGAGTGAAATCATGAGCAAAGAAAACCTCGCCCCCGTCTGGTCGCGCGCCTTTGACATCGACCTCGACCACGCCGAAGGCATTTACATCCATGACACGCAGGGCAACCGTTACATGGACTTCACGAGCGGCATCGGCGTGACGAACACCGGGCATGCGCACCCGCGCGTGGTCAAGGCCATTCAAGACCAGGCCGCCAACATGATCCACGGGCAGATCGGCGTCGTGACCGGCAAGGCCGTGGTCGAGCTGACCGAGCAGCTCAAGGCCGTCCTGCCGCCGGCGCTGGACACCTACTTCTTCAGCAACTCCGGCGCCGAGGCTGTCGAAGCCGCGGTCAAGCTTGCCAAGCAGGCCACCGGTCGCACCAACATCATCGTCTTCGAGGGCTCGTTTCACGGCCGCACGCACATGACCATGGCCATGACGATGAGCAAATACAGCTACCGCGTCGGTTACCAGCCCCTGCCCGCGGGTGTCTTTGCCGCGCCGTATGCCAACTGCTTCCACTGCCCGGTCTGCCAGCGCACCCACACGGTCGAGCAGCGCGCAGCGGTCTCGGCCAGCTGCCCGAACGATGGGGGTGAGTGTTGCGGTTATGCGTTGGACCAGCTGCGGCTCATGTTCAAGACGCAGACGGCGCCCCAGGAGACGGCCGCCATCGTCGTCGAGCCCGTGTTGGGCGAGGGCGGCTATGTCGTGCCCCCGTCGAGCTTCCTGAAGGGCCTGCGCAGCCTGTGCGATGAGCATGGCATCCTGCTGGTCTTCGACGAGGTCCAGACCGGCTTTGGCCGCACCGGGCGCTTCTTCGCCCTCGAACACAGCGGCGTGATCCCGGACATCCTGATCATGGCCAAGGGCCTGGCCTCGGGCATGCCCCTGAGCGGCATCGCCTCCCGGCGCGAGATCATGAAAAAGTGGCTGCCCGGCTCGCATGGCGGCACCTACGGTCCCAACCTCGTCTCGGCCGCCGCCGCCGTCGCCACCATCAAGGTCATGCGCGAGGAGAAGCTGATCGAGAACAGCGCGGCGCGTGGCGCACAGCTCATGGCCGGGTTGCGCAAGCTGCAGGCCGAATTCAAGCAGATCGGCGACGTGCGCGGGCTCGGTTGCATGGTCGCGACCGAGTTCATCGACGCGCAGGGCAAGCCCGACAAGGCCATGACCGACAAGATAGTCAAACTGTGCGCCGATCACAAGCTGCTGCTGCTGACTTGCGGGCCGTATCAGAACGTTATCCGCTGGATCCCGCCGCTGGTGGTGAACGCCGAGCAGATCGACGAGGCGCTGCGCATCTTCGCCGCCGCGCTGGACGCGGCAGGCTGAGCGCCGACGGCCGCGGGGTGGTCTAATCGTCCGAATGTCGAGACAACGGCTGACCCTCGTCGCCGCGGCCATCCTGCTCATCCTGCTGGGCACACTCGGGCTGGACGCGCTGCTCCCCGTGTTGGGCGGGCGCGCGTCGCTTGCCCTACCTGATGTGGCGCAGAACTTCGTCACGGTCTTTCTCGGCATCTTCATCGAGGCCGCGCCGTTCCTGCTGCTCGGGGCGCTGGCCTCGGGGCTGATCACGGTCTTTGTCACGGCCGATGACATCGCCCGCCTCATGCCGCGCAACCGGTTGGCCGCCACGCTGATCGGCGCGCTGCTCGGGATCATTTTCCCCGTCTGCGAGTGCGGGGTTATTCCCGTTGTGCGGCGGCTGTGCCAGAAGGGCTTTCCCCTCTCGGCGGGAATCGCCTTCCTGCTGGCCGCGCCGGTCATCAACCCGATCGTGCTGGCCAGCACCTACGCCGCCTTCGGGGCCGGGCCGGTGTTCTGGGCGCGCATCGCGCTGACGCTGGTCATCGCCATCGCGATCGGCCTGATTTTCTCGTTGCAGCCCGGGCTGGCCCGCGTCATGCGTCCGCTCAGCCTGCCCCCGCTGGCCGGCGGTACGCCCACCGTCGGAGTGCCACCTGCTGCGTCGCGGCCCGGCCCCGCGACCGCGCTTCAGCGCGCCGTGGCCGTCGCCGCGGATGAATTCTTTGATGTCGCGCCCTATCTGATCGGCGGTTCGCTGATCGCCACGGCGCTGCAGACCTTCGTCCCGCAGCAGGCGCTGATCGGGATCGGGAGCGGCGCGGCGAGCTCTGTCGTGGCCATGCTCGCGCTGGCCTTCGTGCTCTCGGTGTGCAGCACCGTGGATGCCTTTCTCGCGCTCAACTTTGTCAACACCTTCACCAGCGGGGCCATCATCGCCTTCCTCGTGTTTGGCCCGATGATCGATGTCAAGAGCACGCTCATGCTGCTGGGCGTCTTCCGCCGGCGCGTCGTCGCGTATCTCATCGCGCTGACCTTCGCCTTTGCGTTGCTGGCCGGGCTGGCCATCAACCTCAACATCGCCTGGTAGGCGGGCAGGGGGACTGGACATGCCATCGCGAAGAACGACCTGGGTGAAGGCCATGCTGCTCGCGGCGCTCGCCCTGATGTTCGCTGTCAAGATCAACTCGGGCACGCTGACCTACTACATCAACCAGCGCTTTGCCTGGCTGGCGCTGGTGGCCGTGTTGCTCTTTGCCGCGATGGCGCTCACGGCCGCGTACCGGCTGATGACACGCACGACGGTAGAGTCGCCGCTGGGCGCAGCGCACGGCCGCGTCTCCGCGCTGGGGATCGGCCTGGTCGCCCTGCCGGCGCTGCTCGGCCTGCTCGTCCCGGCCCGCCCACTCGGTGCGAGCGCGGTAGCAGGTCGTGATCTTTCGTTGGGCGCGCCGGCCCGCGCCGGCGCAGTGGCCGTCAACCCGCGGGGCGGAGGATCCCGCACCATCATCGATTGGTTGATCGAGATGGGGCGCAACCCGGACCCGTCCGCCCTGAACGGACAGTCTGCCGACGTCGTCGGCTTCGTGTATCGCGATGCCCGCCTGGCTGCCGATCAGCTCTACGTCGCCCGCTTCACGCTCTCGTGCTGCGTCGCCGATGCCGCCCCCGTCGCGCTGCTCGTCCAGTCCAGTGACGCGGCCGCGCTCAAGAATGATGCCTGGATCCGGGTGACCGGTCGCTTCGCCGCAGGCGCGGCGGGCGGCACACCGGCGCCCGTGCTGGTGGCCGAGCGCATCGATGCCGTCGAGCCGCCCGCGCAACCCTATCTCCTACCCTGACATGCCAACTGAAAATCTCTACACCGGAAAGCACGTCCATCTGACGGTGCCCGATCCCGACACCGATGTCGAAACCGAATCACTCTGGTCGCACACCGCCGACTACGACGCGTTGCTTCGAACCGAGGTCAAGCGTCCGGTCTCCGTGCACCGCTTGAAGAAGCGCTATGAGGATGCCGCCAAGGAGCCACAGAACGACGCCGAATTTGACTTTCGCATCCGCCTGAACGAGGACGAACGCCTGGTCGGCGAGCTCAAGCTGTGGGCCGATTGGGCCCTCAGCGATGCCTGGATGAACCTCGGCATCGGCCTGCCCGGCGATCGCCGCAAGGGTTTTGGCAGCGATGCGCTTCGGCTCACCACGCGCTACGTCTTTGATGAGCTGAACCTGCGGCGCATCACGACGGCCATCCCGGGCTACAACGAGGCCGCGCTCGCCTTTCTGACCCGGCATGGTTTCAAGGTCGAAGTACGTTCGCGCGAAGCGTTGTTTCGCTTCGGCCGGCGCTGGGACAGCCTCGGCCTTGGCCTGCTGCGCGCGGACTGGGAGGCGCTGCGATGATCGACATTCCCAACCGCCTGCAGGGCGTGCGCGTCGCGCTGGTCGCCCTGGATGCCGACCGCGATAGCAAGAACTACGCCCGTTGGACGCAGGACCCGGAGCTGATGCGCATGTTCGACACCTCCGCCGCGCGACCGGTCTCGGTCCGGCGCTCAAAGGAGTTCTACGAGCGGTTTGCCTACAAGGACGACGCCGTCGACTGGGCGATCAAGCATCTCGAGACCGGTGAGGTGATCGGCCTGGTCGGCTTTCACAGCATTCGGGCCTCGCACCGTACGGGTGACCTGCACATTGCCATCGCCGACGGCGGCCAGCGCGGCCGCGGCCTTGGCCAGGAGGCGCTCACGCTGGCGCTCGACTACGTTTTCCTGGAGTTGGACTGGCACCGCGTCGGGCTGAATGTCTACGCGCACAACGACCGCGCCGTCCGCCTGTACCACCGCATGGGCTTCCGCGATGAGGGCGTTCTTCGCGATGTGCTCCTCCGCGATGGCAAATGGCATGACATGCTCTTCATGGGCCTGCTCCGCCACGAGTGGCCGCCCGATGCGTCCGTGGTGCGGCGCATCCATCATGTGCAGATCTGCATTGGCGCGGAGGAAGTCGAGCACGCGCGCGCCTTTTACCTGGGCGGGCTCGGGCTGCGTGAGATCGACAAGCCGCAAGCGCTGCTCTCGCGGGGTGGGTTCTGGGCCGAGCTCGAGGGCCAGCAAATCCACTTCGGCGTCGAGCAGGGGGTTGATCACACCCTGACCCGCGCGCATGTGGCCTGGCAGGTGTGCGATCTCCCGGCCTGGCGGGCGCGGCTGGAGGCCGCAGGCTGCCTCATCCTCGAATCCATCCCCATCCCCGGGTACGACCGTTTCGAGACGCGCGACCCGTTTGGCAACCGTATGGAGTTCATCCAGGCGACGCAATGACGGATCGAGCCCATCTTCCCGACTGGCTGCACTGGGCGCGGCGCATCGAGGCCATCGCCCAGGCCGGTTTGACCTACTGCGAGAGCGCGTATGACCGCGAGCGTTACAGCCAGCTGCGCGCGCTCGCGGCCGAGATCCTCTCGGCGCACACCGGAGCAAGCGATGCCACGGTGCTGGGCTGGTTTGATGGACAGCCCGGCTATGCCACGCCCAAGGTCGACGTGCGCGCGGCCTGCTTTCGCGGCGATGCCATCCTGTTGGTGCGCGAGCGCTCGGATGGGCGCTGGTGCCTGCCGGGTGGCTGGGCGGATGTCGGCGATGCGCCGGCGGCCTCGGCCGAGCGCGAGGTGTTCGAGGAGGCCGGCTTCACCGCGCGTGCCGAGCGGCTGATCGGGGTCTTTGACGCCAACCGCAATCACGAGGGCGGAAAACCGCTTTCGTACTACCACGCCTACAAGCTGATCTTCGCCTGTGGGATCGAAGGTGGCCAACCGCCCGAGCACACCCACGAGATCAGCGAGATTGGATTCTTCACCCGCGATGCGCTGCCGCCGTTGTCCGAGGCGCGCACCAATCGCGCGCAGCTCGAACGCTGTTTTTCCGCGCACGCCGACCCATCCCTGGACGCCCACTTTGAGTAGGCAGCGGGTGGCCGTTCGCGGCTGCGCGTCCCGCAAATGCGGGAGCCCGCAAATGCGGGAGCCCGCAAATGCGGGAGCCCGGAACCGCGACACCTAAACTAGAATTGACTGGATCCAGTCGTTGGGCGCGTTCGGGGCCAGTTTGCAAGAAGGGTCGCGATGGCCGCCCGTCCGCTGGAAGCAGAAGGCGTATGCCTCGGGCTATCCCACCTTGGAGGGGACCATGAAAGCATTCCGAATTGCTACCGCCGTCGTCGCGCTTGCGGCGACCCTGGGCCTGGGACCGGCCAGCCTGTTTGCGCGGGCACCCGCCGACCACGGCAGCCCCGACGTCAAGCTCGCCGCATTGCAGGCGGCCAGCCCGGGGCTGCGCTTCTCGCTTCACCCGCGCACCAGTCACGTCACCTTCCTGGCAGCGGAGCGCGCGCACAGCCTTCAGGTGAAGGTCGCCGGTCAGGCGCCAAGCTCGGCGGAAGCGGCAGCGCGGGCGTTCCTGACGGAATACGGCACGCTCTTTGGGCTGGCGGATGCCCAGGCCAGCCTGCGCGTCAAACGCATCACCGAGCCGCTGGAGGGCGTCACGGCCGTGCGCCTCCAGCAGCAGCACAATGGCGTGCCGGTGATCGGCGGCGAGCTGATCGTGCATACGCTCGCGGACCGCAGCATCAGCGCGGTGATCGGTCAGATTGCACCCTTTGTCGAGACAGAGACCACCCCGACCGTGTCCGCGGAAGCGGCCACGGCGCTTGCGCTGGCCGACACCGCCGCGCGCGAAGGCGTCTCCGCGGAGTCACTGGCCGTGGAGGCCACCGAGCTCTCGATCTACAACCCGACCCTGCTCAAGCCGGCGATGAACGTCAACCAGCTGGCCTGGCGCGTCGAGGTGCGTTCGACCAAGCTCGATCCAGTCGGCCGCATGGTTGTGGTCGGTGCGCGCAGGCCGGGGGTGCTTGTCAGTATCAGCCGCATCGCCGATGCCAAGGTGCGCCGCGTCTACGACCTCAACAACACGACGGGTGCCCTACCGGGAACCCTCATCCGCGTTGAAGGGGGTGGGGCGTCGGCCATCACCGATGTCAATCTCGCCTATGACTACACGGGCCTAACCTACGATTTCTATTTCAATGTGCATGGCCGCGACAGCATCGACGGCGCCGGCATGCCCCTGACGTCGACCACCCGTTACTGCACACCGACGTCGGCATGTCCCTACGCAAACGCCTTCTGGAACGGCAACCAGATGGTCTTTGGCGCGGGCTACGCGTCCGCCGACGATGTCGTCGCCCATGAGCTCACGCACGGTGTGACCGATCGCGAGTCGGAGCTGTTCTACTACTACCAGTCCGGGGCGATCAATGAAGCGCTCTCGGATGCCTGGGGTGAGTTCGTCGATCTCGTGGATGGCCGTGGCACGGATACCGACGGTGTGCGTTGGCAGATGGGCGAAGACCTGAGCATCGGGGCCATCAGAAACATGTCTGATCCGACGCTGTTTGGCGACCCGGACAAGATGACGTCGGCCAACTACTCCTGTGACCTGACCGAAGCCGACAGCGGTGGCGTGCACACCAACAGCGGCGTCTTGAACAAGGCGGTTGCACTGATGGTGGATGGCGGGACGTTCAATGGGAAAACCGTGACGGCCCTCGGTATCACCACCACGGCGCGCATCCTGTACGTCGTACAAACGGGCTACCTGTCATCTGCCAGCGACTTCCTCTCGATGTACAACGCCACGAATAGCGCCTGCCTCCAGATGATGGGGCAGTACGGGATCACATCGGCGACCTGCGCGAGCGTGAAGAACGCTTTGGACGCCGTCGAAATGTCGACGCAAAACGCAAGCTGCACCGCACCAGAGGCAAGCGTGTGCTCGGCCAACCAGATTCCCAGGACCGTGTTCTACGATGATCTGGAGAACACCGGCAGTGGCAAGTGGGTGGAACAAGTCCTCACCGGCAAGGATGCCATCTACTATCCGGAAACGGCAGACCCCTACGGTCTATACGACCCCTACGCCACGTCAGGGCGGGTGAGCGTCTGGCTGGACGACCTCGAGACGAAGAATGATGCTGCGTTTGCCATGGCCAGCTCGGTCAGCATTCCCGCCAATGCCTTCATGCACTTTGACCATGCCTACGGCTTCGAGGACAGCGCGAGTGGCGCAACGGCCTATGATGGCGGCGTCTTCGAATACTCGGTCGACAATGGTGCGTCCTGGAACGATGCGGGCAGCATGTTTGTCGCCAATGGCTACAACCGCACGATCTCGTCCAGCTACGGGAATCCCCTCTCCGGGCGAAACGCGTTTGGCAGCGAGAGCAATGGCTACATCTCGTCACGCCTCAACCTCTCAGTCTTGTCGGGCCTCTCCGTGCGCTTCCGCTTCCGCGTTGCCTCCGATACATCGGGTTGGGACTATGGCTGGTATGTGGACAACCCGCGCATCTACACGTGCGTGACGGTCGTTGGCAAGGCCAATCTCCCCCTCATCCTGCGCTAGGTCTGTCAGCGTGTGACCGCCTGGATGGCCTCCAGCAAGGCGTTCAGCTCGGGCGGGTTGGTCGTCCCGTCGTAGGTCACGAGGGTGATGGGTTTGGGCTGGCTCGGCAGCGTGATCGTGTAGCGGAAGCAGTCCGGGCACGGTCGCGCGGCCGGGCTGGCCAGCGATTGGGTGGCGGGCCGCGCCAGCACCCCGACCAACGCCTTGAGCGCTTCCGGATTCGCACGCGTGGTGGTGCCGTTCGAGGTGATCACGCGCCCGTCACCGTAGACGGTGAAACTCGTCCGTTGGCCGGCAATCCCACCGCTGCGCTCATACACCACCAGCACGGTGTCGGCCGCGGGGGCGGACAGCGGGCTGTTTAGCACGGCTGTGGTCGGCACGGGGCTTGGCGCCGCGGTCGGCGGCGCGGTCGGTGTCGTGCACGCGACGCCCAGGGCCGCCACGACCAGCATCGGAACAAGGATGGATTGAAATCGGTTCATATACCCCCTCGTATCGCCGATTATGCTGTGAATTCCATTTGAGCGGAGGGTGGCCGGTGGGGCGGCGTATGGGCAGCGTCGCTTGCGCTATAATCCCGCCCCGCCTGAGACAGCGACTCTGATCCTCTCAATCAGACGTTCGGACAGACGTTAGGAGCAAAAAGACACGTGGCAAATACCGCATCCGCAAAGCAGCGCATTCGCAACAGCGCTCGCAAGTCGAAGTTCAATCAACTGCATCGCTCGCGCGCCCGCACGGCCGTCAAGGCCACGCGCATCGCCCTGAGTGAGAAGGACAGCGCCGCCTCCGCCGAGACGCTCAAGACCGCAATGAGCACCCTCGACCGCGCGGCCGGCAAGGGCGTAATCCACAAGAACAACGCCGCGCGCCGCAAGAGCCGCCTGGCCAAGCAGTTGGCCAAGCTCAACGCCGCGAAGAAGTAGTCGCGGGCGAGCGAAAACGAATGGGGGCCGGCAATTTGCCGGCCCCTTCGTATTTTTCGGGCTGATCAGATCAGCTCGATCGCCATCAGCTCGGCGAGGTTGCGCCCGAGCGAGATGGCTTGCGCATCCTTGATCAGGGTAATCGGGCCACCGTAGGGCGCGATCTCCTTGATCACGACCTGCGCGCCGGGCATCAGGCCGAGCTCGCCGATGTAGCGCAACCAGTCCGAGTTGTCGGTGTCGACCAACCGCACAACGCCGCGAGCTCCTGCCTTCTGCTCGACCAACGGCACGTCGGCGACCTGTGGCATGACGCCGTCCTTGCTTGGGATGAGGTGGCCATGTGGGCAGCGTGTCGGGTGCCCCATCAGCGCGTCCATGCGATCCTCGAAGGCCTCGTTGATCGCCGTCTCGAGCGCATGGGCGTGCAGATCGACTTCGTCCCAGGTGAAGCCCATCACGGAATACAGAAACGCTTCGAGCAGGCGGTGGCGCCGAATCGTTCGCAACGCGATGCGCCGGCCCTTGGTCGTCAGTGTTGCGCCGCGATAGGGCGTCAGCGCAATCAGTCCGCGGTCTGCCAGGCGCTTGAGCATGACGCTCGCGCCGGACGGCGTGACGCCGATCCTCGCCGCGATCTCGGTCGTATTGGCCGCCTCAGCCCGCTGCGTGAGACGGAAGATCACGTCAAGGTAATGCAGCGTCGCATCGTTGACGTCTTCAGGGATAGCCGGTGCCATGTTTGCCACAGAGTTTACACGGGGGTCAAATCAAAATTTGACCGCGCTTGAGATTATACCCTTGCGGGTTCGCCCCGGCCCTGAGTGTCTTGGCGGAGTGGGGTAGCATGCCCGCATGCGCGAGCGCGTGAGCGTCGGATCCGGCTTCCTGTTGATGGCCTTTGGCGGCCTCATCCCCTTCATCGTCCCGCAGCGCGACCAGACCGAAGTGATGGTGATCACGCTCTTTCTCATGCTCGTGGGGGCCATGATGGTGTATTCGGGCTACAGCGGCCCCCCGGGCGCGCCGACCCCGGCATTCCCTGCCCGCTGGCGCCTGTGGGTGCTGTCGCTCGCCCTGGCTTTGCTCGCCATAGGCCTGCTCCTCCCGATCCTCGCCGTTGGAACACGGGCGAGCGCGGATATGCGCTTTCTCTGGATGGTCGCCTTCGCTCCGGCGGCCCTGATTGGGACCTTTCTGCTGTGGCGCCTGACGCCCGAGCCGATCAAGGACCGCTTGCGTGGCCAGGAGGAAGCCTTTGCCGCCACCACGCCCGCAGTCCGCCCTTCGGTGCGTTCCACGGACAGCCCGAAGCTGCGGCGCTGGGTGTGGGTGGCGATCGTGGTGATGGGCGCGCTGCTGGCGCTGGCCATGGCGTTGACGCTGCTCATCACGGCCTCGCAGACCGGCGTCGGATTCTGATCGCCTCCGCCCGCCGAAAAACGAACGCGCGCCCCGTCGAAGTGCGACGGGGCGCGCGTGTATGTCGGTTGTGATCAGGCTGCAGGCGCTTCCGCCGCGGCGGCCGCACCATCGACCTTCTTGCCCTTGGCGCGGCGATCCTCGATGGCTGTCTCGACACGCTCGCGGGCCTCGCCGATGATGCTGTCGGCGCGGCCACGCGCGTCGTCAACGATGCGCTCCGCGCGACGGCGGGCATCTGCCATGGTGGCATCGGCGCGCTCGCGAGCGTCCTCGAGCACGTCCTGCGCGCGCTCGCGCCACTCCTCGCTGGTCTTGTTGATGACCTTGCGGGTCTCTTCGCCGGACTGGGGCGCCATCAGCAGCGCCGTGGCGGCACCAACGAGGCCACCGATGAGAATCCCTGCGAAGAATGCGCCGATCTCGGCGCCGGAATCATGGTCAGACATTTGGTTTGCTCTCCTTTGTTATGCGGAACGTATCTGATACGTTTGGTTGTGCGTCCCGTTCCTACGAGCGCTTGACCTTGGCCCCAAGGGTCTCCCCGACCTTGCGGGCACCGGCCAGCCAGCTCGCGATCTTGATGGTTGGTTTGGCGATGTTGTCACTCACCAGCATCGTCGTGCCGCGCACGGAGTTGACGGCCGTGTTGACATTCGTCAGCATCGGCTGGACTTCGCTGCGCAACATGTGGATCAGCGCGTTGATCTGCCACACCAGGGCCAGCAGAATTGCGCCCGTCGCCAGGCTGATTACCAGCGAGGCGAAGGCATACACGATGATGACGATGTCTCGCAGGTTGGCCGTGCGCGTCGGGTCCGTCGACAGCGCCCAGAAGATGAGAACCAGCAGCGCCCCGATGACGACGACGGCGGCGATGATGCCCGCCAGCAATTTCCAGTTGGCGCGGCCCTTCTGTGGCCGTGCCGGCCCGAGGTCCGCCGTTGTGGTGGGGGTTTCCGTTTCCATCTTGAATGATTATAGTCGCGCGGCCTAATCCCGGCTTCGGCCGGTCAGGCGCGTCACGTAGTAGAGCAGGGTGAGCAATGATTGGGCTGCGGCGGCGACATAGGTCAGCGCGGCCGCGTTCAGCACCTTCTTCGCGCCCGACATTTCATCCGGGTTCATCACGTTGGTCGCCTGAAGCATCGCGAGGGCGCGACGGCTGGCATCGAACTCAACCGGGAGCGTGACGATCGAGAAGAGGGCGGCCAGCCCGAAGGCGATCACACCCAGCCAGGCCAGTGAGGCGCCCAGAGCCGTCTGCAGGCCGACGAGCCCGGCCCCGACGAGAAAGAGGATTGGCCCCACCCACGACGACACCTGGACGGCGGGCACGATGGCACCGCGCAGCTTGAGCGGGCCGTAGCCTTCGGCGTCCTGCATGGCATGCCCGAACTCGTGCGCCACGACGGCGACCGAGGCCACCGAGTTGAAGCGCGAGCTGTCCGACAGCCGCATCACCTTGCCGCGCGGGTCGTAGTGATCCGTCAGCTCGCCGCCGATGGCCTCCACGCCGACCTGGACGCCGGTCTGGCGCATCAGCATTTTGGCCATTTCGACGCCATTGACGCCCCGTTCGACCGGCACCTTGGCGTAGCGCGCGTAGGCGCTCTTGACCATGAACTGCGCCACCAGGGCCAGAAGCAGCCCCGGGATGGCAAAGCACAGATAGCTGGAATCAAAGTACATCAGCGGTTCCTCCTATGGACACCATTGTCCTAGACCCACCAGTCTCAGACAACTGGATTGGAAGGACATAAGCGTCCGGGCAGCCCGACGCGCCATCAGGGGCGGGAAGAAAGCACAGCGCGGTAGGCCGCGACGGTCTCGCTGGCGATCGCGCGCATGGTGAAGTGGGCGAGGACGCGCGCACGCCCGCGCGCGCCCAGGTCGCGCTGTTGCTCGGGAGAGCGTTGCAGCGCCTCGAGGTGCTGGGCCAGTACCTCGGCATCGCCGTCAGGGAAGGTCAGGCCGGCTTCGCCGATGACGTTCGGAATCTCGCCGGTTTGTGAACCGACCACGGGTGTTCCGCAGGCCATGGCCTCGATCAGGACGCGCCCAAACTGCTCGACCCAGTTCGGCCGCGCGCGCGACGGCAGCACCAGCGCGTGGCAGCGGCAGTAGAACGCCCGCAGGTCCTCGATCGCAAGCGCGCCCAGGAAGCGCACCCGCTCGCCGAGGCCCAGCGAGGCGGCCAACGCCTCGAGCGCCGGCCGCTCCGGGCCGGCCCCGGCCAGCTCGACGCGAACGCCCGGCAGGGCCGCTGCGGCGCGCAGCAGCACGTCGACGCCCTTCTCCGGATCCAGCCTGCCCGCAAAACCGACCGTGAAGGCGTCGGCACGGGCCGCTGTCGCAGGCGTGAAAAACGCCTCATCCACCCCGAACTGGGGCAGGACCCGACACGCGCCAGAAAATCCCTTGCGGGAGAGAATCGTCGCCGCGTCGCGGTTTCCCGCCAGCGCCAGCGCGCAGCTGCGCAACACGGCGCGTTCGAACCAGGCAAAGGGCGGTGGATAGCGGCGATACAGGTTCTGCCAGGTGAAGAAGATTGGCCGCGCGCCGACGCGCTTGGCGGCCCGCAGGCCGAGCCAGGTCGCCAGGTTGTAAGGCTCCTCATCGAGGTGCACGAGGTCGGGGCGCAACTCAGCCAGCGCCTCGGCCAATCCGCGGTAGCGGTGCAGGTGGAAGTTGCCGTTCTGCGCCAGGGGCAGCACGCGTGTGTGATAGCCGGCCACAAACGTGGGCGTGTAGACGCTCTCGCGTTCGCCCCAGCGCCAGCTCGGCGGGGTGAGCAGGGTGAGCTCGAGATCCGGCGCCGCCTCGGCCATGAGCTCGCATTTGCGTTGATAGGCCCCCACGACAAAGGCCTTTGAAAGAAGGGCGACGCGCATCCGCGGCATTATCGCCCAGCCCGCTACAATCGAGCCGTGTTGCGCGGCCGCCTCTCCCGCTGGATGCCCTTCCTGCCCCTCGCATCGATCATCGGCGTGGGCGCTGTGCTGCGGCTGATTGACCTTGGCGCGCTGCCGCCAGGGCTGTATCGGGATGAGGCCTGGTATGGACTCGACGCGTTGGGCGTTTTGAACGGACATCCGGCCCTGTATTTCGCCGCCAACAATGGCCGTGAAGGCGCGTTCATCTACTTGCTGGCGGCCTCGATCGGGTTGGCGGGGCGTTCGGTCTGGGCGCTGCGCATCGTCTCGGCGCTGGTCGGCATCCTGACGTTGTTCGCCGCTTACGCCGCCGGCCGCGCATGGGCGACGCACCGGGTCGGCGTGCTTGCCGCCGGGGTAATGGCTGTCACGTTCTGGCATGTCGCGCTCAGCCGGGTGGCCTTCCGCGCGATCACGCTGCCGCTGATCGCCTGTCTCGCGCTGGCGGCCTGCGGCCTGGCCTGGCGGGCGCGTGGCGTTGTCCGTGTCCGTTGGGCGGCGGTGACGGGGGCCCTGTTCGGTGCCGCGCTCTACACCTACACCTCGTGGCCGTTTCTGATCGGGCTGGGGGCGCTGCTCGGGTTGGCCGCGGTCTTGCGGATGCGTGGTGAGGTGCGCGCGCCGCTGCTCGCCGCCTGCATCGCAGCCCTGCTGGTGGCCACGCCGATGCTGCTGTGGGCGACGCGACATCCCGATCTCTTTCTCTCGCGCGCGGGCCAGGTCTCGATCCTCAGCCCCGAGATCAGCCACGGCGACCCGCTCGGCGCGCTGCTCGGCAACACGCTCAAGGCCCTCGGCATGTTCACCTTTGTCGGCGACCGCATCTGGCGCCACAACCTGCCGCTGCGCCCGGTCTTTGATCCGGTGATGGGCCTTGCGTTCGGGCTGGGCGTGGTATTGGCTGTGTTTCGAGCGTTGCGCGGAGATCGCTTTGGCGGGCTGCTGCTGGCCTGGCTGGCCGTTTTCCTCATCCCGACGATTCTGGCCGAGGACACCCCACATGCCCTGCGCGCCATCGGCGCGCTGCCGCCCGCCTGCCTGCTCGCCGCGCTGGGGTTGGACGCCGTCGCGGGGTTCCTTGCGGCCCGGCCCGCGGCGCGGCGCATCGCGTTGTTCGTTCCGGCGCTCGTCCTCGCCTTCGGCGGCTGGTCGACGTGGACGGACTACTTTGACCGTTATGTGCGCAATCCCATGACCGGCTTCTGGCTGGAAGCACAGAACACCGCCCTTGCCGATGGGGTGAACGCAGCGCTGGCCGCCGGGCTCGAGACCCGCATCGATCCGCGTCTGAGCGACGACAATCCGGCGCTGCGCTTCCTCGTGCCGGATCTGGGGTCGCGGGTGGGCGGGGCCGGCGACGGCGCATGGGCGTCGTCGCCGGGGATCTTGTTCGTTGACCCCAATCACCCACTCGGCGCGTTTGAGGCGAGCCTGCCGACGGGGCGCGTCAGCCTGGAAGTGGGCCCGCGCGCGCAGGGCGACCTCGACCCCACCACACGCATCGCCTGGATCGCGCTGCGGGTCGATCCGCCCACGGGCCCGCAATCCCCGCACGCCACATTCGACAGTGGCTTGAGCCTGCTGACGGCGACCAAGGCCGTGCCGCAGGTGGGCGATTCGCTCACGGTTTCGTTGACGTGGCGCGCCGAACACCCCCTTGCGGAGGACGATGCCGTCTTCGTGCACTGGCTGAGGGCCGGCGCCGTGATTGCGCAGGCCGACGAGGGCCCGATGCGCGGCTACTGGCCGATGCCCGCGTGGCGGATCGGCGATGTGTATGCGGAGGCGCGCACGCTGATGGCGCCGGGCGGCTGGCAGCCGGGGGATGTGCTGAGGGTGGGGGTGTATCGGCGCGCGGACCTACAGCGCCGCATGATCGTGGCCGGGCCCGCTCAGGGGCGCGATGCCCTCGACCTGCCGTAGCCACGCACCGCGCTCCGCATGCGGCGGGCTGGCCAGGCTGGGGCGATATACTGGCTTGGTTCATGATGCTACGAATCCGAAAGATCGCTGCGTTCCTCACCTTGGCCGGTGCGTTGATGGCCCCTGCGCTGGGGGCGCGTCCCGCCGGCGCGCAGACGCCCGCGCCAGCCGATGTCGTCTTCCGCGAGACCTTCGAGGCGGGCTTCGTCCCTGACACCTTTTGTGCCGTAGGCACCTGCCAGGTTCCCGCGGGCTGGGAGGTGTGGTGGGTGCCGCGCCGCGAGACCGACCCTGAAGGTCTCAACTTCCAACCCCAGGCCGCGCGCATCAGTGCCCTCGGCCGGGTGCAGACGGGCCAGGGCGCACAGCGCCTCTTCGTCGAGCGCGCCGCCTTCACCGGTGGTGTGCGCCGTGTCATCAGTGGGATCAAGGTCGGGACGCGCCTGCGGGTGAGCGCGGCCATGCAGGTCTGGTCGACGAACGACGAAGCGTCATTCTCTGCGCGGCCCTCCAAAGATGTGCGGCTGCGCATCGGCGTCGAACCCCTCACCGGCGACCCGAAGTCGGCCTCGGCGTTCAACCCTGGCGTGATTTGGTCGCCCGAGACCGACGTCAAGGACCGCTTCAACACGCTGACGCTCGAATTTGAGGCGCGCACGAGCAGTTTTGTGATTTACACCTATGCCACGATGAAGGATCCCGTGCGGCACAACGAGGTGTTCATTGACGATGTCGTGGTTGAGACGGTCGCTGGCATCGCCACGCCTGATCCGCTTCGCAGCGCCAACTCGCCGGGCATCGCGGCGGCGGCGACGGTGACGGGCTCGCTTCCCGTCACGGCGACCGTGGCGGCACCGGCCCTCACGTTGACGCCCGCCCCGACGGCGGCCCGCCCGGCCAGCGGCAAGACCTACAAGGTCGAGAGTGGCGACACCCTGAGCGGCATCGCCGCCAAGACCGGGGTGGGCGTCGATGACCTGCGCCGACTGAATGGCCTGCGCACCGATCTGTTGACCGTTGGGCAGGAGCTGCTGCTGGAGGCGCCGCCCGCGCCGCCGACGGCCACGCCGCGTCCGCCCGGGCCGGGCACCGCCGTGGCGGCCGCGCCGCAATTTGGTTTGTTGTGCGTGGAGGCCTTCTTCGACAACGATGGCGATGGCAAGCGGCAGGCCGACAAGGGCGAGAACCTCGTTCCCAATGTCTTCTTCTCGATCAGCGCCGCCGGTCAGCTCGTGTCGACCCGCACAACGGACGGGATCAACGAGCCTTTCTGTGTGCAGAACCTGGCCACCGGCAGCTACATCGTCGGCGCGACCACGCTCCAGGCTTTCAACGCGACGACGCCGCTCAATGACACCAAGGTCGTGCAGGGCGGGAGCGCGACCACGTTCTCGGTTGGGCTGCGGCCCAAGTCGGCGGGGAATGCCCCGATCGTGCCCACGGCCATTGCCGCGCAGGCGGGCAACCGCGAGCTGAGCAATCTCGCGCTGCCCATCCTGGCCGTCGGGATCGGGGCGCTGCTCGTGGTCGGCGGTGTCTTCTTCGCCCTGTCGTATTTCCTCAAGCAGCGCCGGATCTAGCCCCGTTCAATGAGCGGTGGCAGGACAAGGGCGAGCAGGGCGGGGCCGGCCAGCCCGGGCAGGTCCGGCCAGGTCAGTGTTGGGTAGGGATCCCAGGCGAGCCGCCCCCCCACGCCCGCGAGGAGCAGCGCCGTCGCACCAAGCACAACGGTAGTAAGTAAAGCATCTCGCGCGGTGAAGGGCGCATTTCGGTAGCGCGTGGTGGTTGGTCTGGGCATGGCGAGCGCGGAGAGCGCGAAGACCGCGGCCCCGGCCACGAGGAGCATCACGGGCAGCGCGCCCGGAACGAGCAACTGCCCGAGCCCACCTGCGGCCGCGATCAGCAACCCGAATCCGACCCCCAGCGCGGCGACTCTGCTGCCTGGACGCCGCGCCGACACGAAACCGCGCGCGAGCATCGCCTCGGCCAGCTGAGCCCCTTGTTCGAGGCCGCCGGCCAGCAGGGGCGTCCAGAGCGGCAGGGCATCGCGCAGCCCGCGCGGCTGCAGACCGCGCGTGGCCTGTGCGGCGCGGATCTCGTCCAGGCGCCGGCGGGCCAGCGGCGCCATCCCCAGCGCGATGACGACAACGAGCGCGACCGACTCGAAGGCGCGGGGGGCCAGGCGGGCGAGGTCGTACGCCCGTGCGCGAGAGACGAAGACGCCGAACCACAGCAGGAGGGCTCCGATGGCCAACCCGCCCGTGGCACCGTAGGCCAGGGCCTCGGCGGTGATCGACCCGCCGACCACGGGCCAGGCCTCCGGCAGTTTCAGGAGAACAGAATCGCCGACATGGGTGTAGGCGGCGTTAAAGAGCGCGCCCGCGAGGGGGAAAAACATTGCCAGCCGCAGCCGCGCCGCGATCCCCGGGATGCGCGTGAGCGCCATTGCCGCAACACCCAACGCAAGAAGTAGTGCGCCAACCAGGGGGTTGCGCGCGCCCAGCGCAACCAGCGTGCCGCTCGTCACCCAGGCCAGCCAGGTAAGCGCGGACAGGGGGCGGCGGCCGGCGCGGGGTTGGGTCATGCTGTCGTGTGGGTGAAGGAGAGCGATCGCCGCGTCCGCCACAACGCGGCCAGCGTGGGCGCGCCAAAGAGGCCGATCAGCGCGGCGTTGCCAAGGGCGCGGAAGGCATCCGGCAGCGCGGAGGTCAGCGCGTAAAACGTCGCATAACGCTGCAAAGTGTCCAGTGGGCCAAGGCCCGGCGCCCACGCGCCCGTGCCCGCATAAAGATGCCAGAAGGACAGGTTCATGATCGCGCCATACAGAAAACCCCAGACTACGCCAAAGGCCATCAGGCCGATCACGGCGCGCCGGCCGGGTTGGGCGGCCGCGCGGCCGGGCAGCCACCCGGCGCTGAGGCCCACCCAGCCCGCGGTGAACATCTGATAGGGCAACCAGGGACCAACCCCGGCCGTGATGATGGCCGACACGAGCAGTGTCAACGCGCCCGTGAGAAAGCCGAAGCGCGCGCCAAAGGCATAGCCGGCCAGAATGATCAGGGCGAAGACGGGTGAGAACTCGCCGGGTCCGGGCAGGGCGTTTTCCGCAAAACGTAGAATACTGTTGAGCGCGACGAGCACGGCCAGCAGCGCGATCACGCGCGGGGTGAGCGCGCCTTCACCGGCATCCACGAACGTCCCGAGCAGGCACAGCGCCAGCAGGCTGACCGTCACCCAGGCCGTGTCACCGCCGCCACGCAGGGTGGGAAAGAGGAAGGGCCAGGCCAGCACGAGGCCGCCGAAGGCGGCGGCCAATCCAAACAATCCCAGGCTGAAGGCATGCCGCGGCAGGAGGGCGGGCCGGTCAGTCACCGGACCTCCGAAGGCGCGACGCGGCGACGATGCCGAGCAGTGCCACAAGGACGGTGCCGAAGGCGATGAGCGAGGCGGGCGGGCTGGAGGGGGTCGCTGCTGTGGCGGTCGCTGCGACGGCGGCAGTGGGCGCGGGCACCGATGTTCCCGTCGGCGTCGCCGCCGGCAGTGCCGTCTCCGTTGGCGATGGTGGCACCGTTGCGGTGAAGGTTGGCGGTGCCGCCACCGTGTTCGGCGCGCGCGATGGCGAAGGTTCGGGCGTGGTGGATGGCGCAAACGTCGGCCTCGTCGGTGCCGCCACGGCGGACGTCGCTGTCGCTGCTGGGGCGTCGGCGCACAGCGCGTCCAGGCTGACGGCCGGCAGGCGCAGCGCCGTCGGGGTGGCGGAGCCAACGTCCCAGGCCCACCCATCGATCTGCCCGTCCGTCACTTTGCGGGCGAGGGCGCCCACGCCGGCGTACTGCCAGGCCGTCCCTGTCCATTGTCCGTAGGCCCAGTACGCGCAGCCCTGGGCGGGGTTTTCGCACTGGCAGAAGCACGATGTGGCCGGATACTGGCAGCCCGTTCCACCGATCGCGCAGACGGCCGCGCCCAGACCGCCGACCTGCGCGCTGACGGGCAGCCCGGCGCGCCGCAGCAGCTCGAAGCCGCTCAGGCTGTCTTCGTTGAAGCGCACGCAGGCGCGCACCACGCGGCCATCACCGTACGAGACGACCAGCCCGGCCTTGTGTGTGATTTGACCGCTGGACGCCAGGGCGGGGCGCGACCAGGCCGCCACGTTCAGGACGAGCGCGAGCCCGGCCAGAACGGCGGTGAGGCCACGCGGCAGGGGTGCCCCGGCGTCCATTGTGATCAACGCAGGTTCTGGCGAACGAGCGCGGGGAGCGCCCCAATCGTCGCCAGCACGCTGGCATCCGGGTAGGCGCCCTGATAGCTCATCGCGCCCGACGGCAGCTGGGCGGTGACGAGATGCCCGAGCGCATTCAGCCCGCCGGGGCGGAACCAGGACTCTGGCTGATCGCCGCTGGCAATGTGCGCCAGCGCCACGAGTGCCGTGGAGTTCGTGTTGCTGTCCGTGCCGTAGTCGCTGGGGGACTGATACGGGAAGCCGCCATCCTGATTTTGCAGGCTGTTCAGGTAGCCGAGGGCGTGCCCGGCCGGGCCAGTCCTGGCCGAGTGGCCATTGGCGATGAGGGCGAGCGCGGCCAGCGCCGTTGTGTCGACGTCCGGGGCGCCGCGGCCGGCGAAGGCCCAACCGCCGGAAGCATCTTGCAGGGCAAGCAGGGCGCTTGTCGCGCGGGAGGGCAGGGCTTGCCCCGCGCGCGCGAAGGCCAGCATGCTCAGGGTGTGCGCAAAGACGCTGCCGCCCAGCAGGCCGCTGCTGGCGTCCTCGCTGGCGGCCAGGTCAGCCAGCAGGTCGTGCCCGCCAAACGCACGAGGGTTTCCACCGGTGGCACTCACGGCCAGCGCGACCTTGGCCGCGACGCCGGGCTTGACGCCCGTAGCGATCTGCCCGGCGAGATACCCCAGGGCGGTCGCGCCGGCCGGCGTGCGCAGATCAGCGGCCTTGATGCCGGCGGCGGCCAGCGCTGCGACAGCGTCGGCGGTCGTTCCGGCGTCGCTTCCCGGCGCGAAGCCATTCGAGAATCCGCCGTCGGGCTGTTGTTGCGCGCGCAGCCAGGTGCTGGCGCGCAGGGCGGCCGCGGCCACGGGATCGGCCGCGCGCGCGGGCGCGGCGATCATTGCGAAGGATGCACTGGCGAGCATCGTCGCGAGTGCGAGGGAAAGGGCATGTTTGATTTTCATGTCAGGCGATCCGTAGTCAGTACAGGTCAGAAACGAAAAACCCCCGACTTCCGTGAAGTCGAGGGCAGTGGCGATCTTGCGGAGATCCGAAGTGCGGATCGTCAGACGGGTGCGTGTCGCATGCTCTGCCTCCTTGGTCACGAGAAGGTTGTTCGAGCGGCCGAGGTGGGTGATCTGACTTACGGTGTTCGAGCGCACCGATCACAGTTGCGGCACAGTGCCGGAATGGGCGTTGATGATCGCCACCGGCTTTCCCCTGCGTCCACGCGCGAGCGGCGGACGCATCCTCAGGCGCGTATTCAGTTGTCAAATGATTATACGCCGCGCACGGGTGCGACGATCAGCGCACGACCTCCCAGGCCAGGTGATCGATCTCGGGGATGATGAGCTTGTCCATTGCCACTTGAACGGCATTTGGCGAGCCGGGCATCGAGAAGATGAGCCGTTTGCGGTAGACGCCGGCGGTGGCCCGGGAAAGCATGGCGGCCGCGCCGACCTCGACATAGCTCAGGGCGCGAAAGAGCTCGCCGAAGCCGGGCATGGGCTTTTCCAGCCGTTGTGCGATGACATCGTAAGTGGTGTCGCGTGGCGCGATGCCGGTGCCGCCCGTGAACAGGATCAGGCGCGCATCGGTCGTGTCGATGATGCGATCGAGCAGGCTGCCGATCTGGTCGGGTTCATCGCGTACGATCTCACGAAAGGCGACGGCGTGGCCGGCAGCCACGATGCGGTTCTCGATCAGGTCGCCGCCGCTGTCATTGGCGCGGGTGCGCGTGTCGCTGACCGTGACGATGGCGACGCGGATCTGTCCCTGACGTGCGGCGATCTCGCGGTGTTGCTCGGTGGAAGCTGAGGGCATGGGAAAAAACGGCGACGCGCCCCGCAATAGCACGGGGCGCGTCGTAGTGGAAGGCGTTGTGCGCCTCCCGTGCCGGCTAGTACTTCAGCGTGGCCGGAAGGGCCTTGGCCTGGTTGATCCAGTCGGTGACCTCGGCCAGGGTGGCATTGCGCTTGGCCGTGTTGTTCTTGGCGTTGAACTCGGCCATGGTCTGGCAGAGGTTCTCCGGCTTGCGCTTGGAGAGCTCCTTGACCGTGTCGACGCCGGCGTTCTCGAGCAGATCCGAGAAAACCTTGCCGATGCCCTTGACACGGGCGAGGTCGGCGCGGTTGGCCAGCTCGAGCACCTGCTTGGCATCCACGCCCAGCTCGGCGGCGAGCGCGGCGCGATCCTTCGGGCCGACGGAACGCTCAAGCAGCTTGGCGCTGTTCGTTACGCCCTTGGCCTTGAGCGACTTGGCCACATCCGCGGAGATACCGCGCACCTTGCTGATTCCGATCGTCATTGCTAGCTCCTTCTATGTGAATCTCTTGGATAAGATGGGCGCGCCTGAACGCGCGGCTCATGGTGCGCATTGTAGCCCTATCCTGCGTCTTGCAGAGGGCCAGTTTTCGCCATGTTACGGCACGGCGGCGCAGCGCTCGGCGCGGGTCAAGCGGTCGGCCTCGAAGGTCAGTCGCACGCCTTCGAGCACACCGACGCAGCCGCCCAGCGCGGCCGGGTCAAGGCTGCTGGTCAGCACGGCGCAAACGCAGGCCTCTACGACGCCGAGGTGGGACACGATGAGACCATGGCCGCCGTCCGGCACGGCGCGGAGGGCATCCAGCATCACGCGCCGATATCCCTTCACGGCGTCGGCGTTGCCGGGTTGTGCGAGCCAGGCGGCTGCACCGGCAAAGCCACCTCGCTCGACGGCGTCAGAGAGGTCGTCCGGCCACTCAGCCAACGCGTCATCGGTGTCGTCCACGGCGAAGCCCAGGGCGACGGCGGTCTCGACGGCGCGCGTCCTTGGGCTGGTGACGACCAGGTCGAAGGCCGGAAGGCTCGGTCCGAGGGCGCGGGCCAGGCGCACGCCCTGCGGGCTCAGGTGCCCGCTCGGCGCGCGGAGGCTGTGACGGCGGTGTTCGAGGGTGCGCATGGGCGGCATTATGGCCGTCGCTATAATCGCCGCCCTGATGGCATCAAAACCCGTGATCCTGATCCCGATTCCGATCCAGGACGCCGACAAGCGGCGCTTCCTGATGGGCCGCAACTACGTCCGCTCGGTCATCGACGCTGGCGGCGTCCCGGTCATGGCACCGGTCACGCTGGACGCGGCATCATTGCGAGCGTTGTACGAGTCCGCAGCTGGCGTCCTGCTCACGGGCGGGGCGGACCTCGACCCGGTGACCTGGGGCGAGGAGCGAATCCCGGAGACGCGGGGTGTGGACCATGACCGTGAGGCGGCGGAGACCCTGCTCACGCAGTGGGCGATCGCCGACGACAAGGCCCTGCTGGGCATCTGCCGCGGCGTGCAACAGCTGAACGTCGCGCTGGGCGGTTCGCTCATTCAGGATATTCCGCTGCAGCGCCCGGCCTCGCGGCTGCAGCATCAGGGCGACAAGCTCAGCCCGGACCGCGACCACGTCGCCCATACGATTTGCGTGGAGCCGCATACGCGCCTGGGCGGCGCGCTGGGCCTGCCGAAGGGCGGGGAGGTCGGCGTCAACAGCTTCCACCATCAGGCACTCAAACAGGTGGCTGAGGGGTTGCAGGTGACGTCCCGCGCCGATGATGGCATCATCGAATCGGTCGAGATGCCCGACCGCCGCTTCATCGTCGGGGTGCAGTGGCACCCGGAGGAGATGTCGGCCGGCCGTGCGGACATGCAGGCGCTCTTCAACACGTTCGTCTCGGCCGCACAGACGGTGGCGGCCCCCGAAACCGACAAGGCTCGGTAAAATAGCCGCACAGGACTTCCATGGCCAAGATTGATCCGTTCGAATCCTTTGTCATCCTCTTCGTCGTTCTCGCCACCGTCGTGGCGCTGGGCGCGGTGCTGGCCTACGTTGGCGTCGCGCTGTCGCGCTGGTTTTCGCGCAGCGGCGCCAGCGTGGCCGATGTTGACCGCGCCATCGCCCTGCGCGCGCCGGCCCCCCGGCCCGCGCGCGAGCCCTTCCAGCTGGGGCCGAACGCCGAGCCCTTCATCCTTGCGACGCTCGGGTTCATCATCGTGTTCATTCTCGCCCTGCTCTTTGTCACGGTGCCGCCGCATGCGAGCTCCGAGGGCAAGGGCAGCGCGCCGAGCGCGCTCGTACACGAGGCCTGATCGCACGGGAAGCCCGTTGCTGTTTCGGAAGGATGTTCATCGCCGGCCTGGGTGGCCGGCGATGTCGTTTTCCCGCACCCCTCTGACACCATGACCTCAACCACCCGGGGGTTGCTGGCCGCAACCCTGGCCTCCACCATCTGGGGCGGGATGTATGTCGTCAGCCGTTATGCGCTCGCGGTGGTGCCGCCCCTGACCCTGCTCGCGTTGCGCTTTCTCGTCGCGCTGCCGACGTTGTGGGTGTGGCACGGGCTGACCGAGCGGCGCCGACCCGATTGGCGATGGCCCGACCGGGAGGCCTGGCAGGACCTGCTCTTCATCGGCTTTGTCGGTTATGCGGTCTCGCTCGGGGCGCAATTTGCGGGCACGGCCCTGGCCGGCGCGGCCGTCGGCTCGGTGATCACCAGCGCCACGCCCGCTTTTGTCGCGCTGTTCGCCTGGCTCATCCTGCGTGAGCGGCCGGATGCGCGCAAACTGATCGGGCTGGCGATTGCCTCCGCCGGTGTCCTGCTCGTGATTGGCGCGACCCGCCCCGGCGGCGCGACCGGCAGCACGGATCGCATGCTGGCGGGCGGCGCGTTTCTCGTGCTCGCGGCGGTGTCATGGGCGTTGTACAGCGTGCTGGTCCGGCGCGCGACGTTGCGGCGCGGGCTGTCCTCGCTGACGATCACGGTGGGCGCGACGGTATGCGGAATGCTCTTTGACCTGCCCCTGGCCGGCATGGAGCTGGCCGGCAGCAACGTCGGGACGATCATGGCCGGCGTCCATCCCGTCATCGTGTTGGCGGTCCTGTATCTCGGCGTCATCTCCACGGCGCTGGCCTTTCACCTGTGGAACGTCGGCTTTGCGCTGCTGGATGCAAACACCGCCGCGCTGTGCCTCTTTGCCCAGCCGTTGGTCGGCGCCGCGTTGGGCGCCTTGCTGCTGGGCGAGACCCTGACAGCCGGCTTTGTCGTGGGCGGGCTGCTGATCGCCCTCGGTGCCCTGATCAGCGAACGACGATAATGCCGGGATGGACAAGAAGACATTGATCGCCTCGCTGCGCACCGAGCGCGAGGCCCTCGAAGCCGCACTGGCCAGCATCCCCCGCGAACGCTGGGAGCTTCCCGGTGCCGCCGGAGACTGGTCGGTCAAGGACGTGCTCGGCCACCTGGCCGTCTGGTCGTCGCGCGCGGTGACGGCGCTGTTCATGGCCGAGCGAGGCCAGGACCCGCGCAAGGCCTTCCCCGCCTTCGACGCGAAGACGGGATGGACGGCCGCGAACAACGCGGCCCGTGAGGAGCAACGTGAGCGGCCGCTCGAGCGCATCGAGGCTGACTTCCACGGCGCGCACGCGCAGCTGGTGAAGCGACTCGAAGCGTTGGGCGACGAGGACCTGCTCTTTTCGAAGACGCGCCATCCGTCGCTCAAGGGCGCGCTGGCGGGCTGGGTCGAGGCCTGCTCGGCCGAACACGACCGCGAGCACGCTGGCGACCTGCGGAAGTTTGCGGCAGGAGGAAGGGCGTCATGACGAAGTCAATCGGGATCCTGACCGCCGGCGGGGACAGCCCCGGCCTCAACGCCGCCATCCGCGGCGTCGGCAAGGCCGCGATCAACGTGTATGGCTGGAACGTGATCGGATTTCAAAATGGCTTTCGCGGCCTGCTTGAGAATCGCTTTATTACGTTGGACAGCATGGCGCTGGCCGGCATCCTGACCCAGGGCGGGACGATCCTGGGCACGAGCCGCGACAAGCCGGACAAGATGCTGGTGGGGGGCAAGGTCATGGACATGACCGATGCCATGGTCGAGACCTATCAGAAGAACCAGCTCGATGCGCTGATCTGTCTCGGGGGCGGCGGAACGGCCAAGAACGCCCACAAGCTGTCGAAGAAGGGCCTGAATGTGATCTGTCTGCCCAAGACCATCGACAACGACATCGAGGGCACCGATGTGTCCTTTGGCTTTGACACGGCCTGCGGCATCGCCACCGAAGCCATCGACCGCCTGCACAGCACCGCGCACAGCCACCACCGCATCATCGTCGTCGAGACGATGGGGCACAACACGGGCTGGCTGGCGCTGGCGGCCGGGACGGGCGGCGGCGCCGATGTGATCCTGATCCCGGAGATCCCGTATGACATCGAGGCTGTGGCGGAGGCCATCCGCGCGCGCAGCCGGAAGGGTCGACACTTCAGCATCGTGGCCGTCTCGGAGGGCGCGATGTCACGGGAGACGGCGAACCGGCTTTCGCGCGCCGAGCGCAAAGTCGAGAAGGCCCGCAGCGAGGCAGCGCGGCGGCGCGCCGAGGCCGAAGTCGCGGCCATCGAGGCCGAGCGGGTGGGGAACACCAGCCGTTTGACACGCGAGCTCGAGGAGCGCACCGGGCTCGAATCCCGCGTGACGATCCTGGGCTACGTGCAGCGGGGTGGGGCGCCCAGCGCGGCCGACCGCCTGCTGGCCACGCGGATCGGCACGGCGGCTGTCGACTACATCGAGCGCGGCGAATTTGGCATCATGGTCGCGGCGCGGGGCGAGACCACGGTGGGCGTCCCGCTCAAGGAAGTGGTCGGCCGCCGCAAGCTGGTACCGCTCGATCACGAGTGGGTGACGAGTGCGCGCCGCGTGGGTGTGTGCCTCGGCGACGTCCCGCCCCTGTAGACCTGCCGCTGTTCCGCGAAACACGAACGCGCCCGCGGGTTTGCGGGCGCGTTTCATGTACCGGCGTGGCGCGTGGGATCAGGGGATCGTGTAGCGGTCGGCGATCTTGCCGTCCGCGCGCACGAACTCGACGGTGACGGCAGTGCCAAAGACGCTGACCTTGAGGAAGCCGGAGCCACCAAGGATGCGGCCGTTGGTGTAGCCGTATTCATCGGTCGTGTTCAGCCGGTCGCCCGGATGGCTGGGCTGCGGGACGGTCTGATACACGATGCCGTCCAGCTCCTGACGGGCGTAGAAGTGATCGTGCCCCTTGAAGATGATGTCGATGCCGGTGTCGATGAAGAGCTGCTGCAGCGGCTTGCCCCAGCCGGGCCGGTGCGCCTCGAAGCCATCGCCGCCGTCGGGGTTGTTGCCGCCCCACTCGAAGTTGCGCGCCAGCTCCACGCCGCCGCGGCCCTGGTCATCGCCGCCCACCAGCTGGTGGATGAAGACGAACTTGTGGCTGGCCTTGCTGGACTCGAGGGTGCGGCGCAGCCAGTCATACTGCTCGCGGCCCAGCGTCCACTTCCAGCCATCGGTGTTGGGTTTGACGGTTGTGTAGGCGAAGGGGTCGAGGACCACGAAGAGCGCGCCGCCCTGCTCGAAGGCGTAGTAGTTCTTCGGACCGGTCTGGGCCGGGAAGTATTGCGCGCGATACGGCCGCGCGTTCGGCTTGTCCCACCCGGCTTCACCGTCATGGTTGCCCATCACGAGGTGGAGCGGCAGGCTGCCCAACAGGTCGTAGTACCCCTTCATCAGCACGTAGCGCTCCCGGATGGCCGCCTCGCTCTTGTCGTTCAGCTTGTCGATCATGAAGATGTCGCCTAGGTCAATCAGGAAGGCCGGTCTTGCGTCCAGAATGCCCTGCAAGGTCTGTTTGTAGACCGTTGGGCTGGACTGCTCGTCCATGTGTGGATCGGCCTGCACGGCAAAGATCAGATCCGGTTGCGGCCCCGGGGTGACGGTGGCCAGCGAGGGCACCGTCGCGGCGGGTCCACCGCCGGGTCCGCCGGCGCGTGGCGTTCCGGCGGGGGCGGGCGGCCGAGGGGTCGGCGCTGCGGTGCTCAGCGCGGCGGCCGTCGGCGCAGCCATCGCCGGGGGTGCCGGCGGCACCGCAAGTGTCGGCCGCATCGTGGGAGCCGGGGTAGGCACCGGCGCGGCCGCGACGCCGCAGCCACCGAGCGAAAGCGCGCACAACGCAACAAACAGTGAAGCGGGGAGTTG
>JAIBCK010000033.1 GCA_019694215.1 Thermoflexales bacterium | reverse complement strand
CGGGCCAGCACCGTGACGCGGGCGCCGGGCCGCAGGCCAAGCTGCGCGGCGCGCCGCAGCACGGCCGGGTCGGCGTCGCGGACGCGCTCGATGCGCCCAATGCGGCCCAGGCTCAGCTCGCACAGCCTCAGCCGTGAGTGCGGCGCGACCTGGCCATCCTTGGTCGGGATGGGATCTCCGTGCGGATCACGGCTGGGATCGCCCAGCACGCGGGCCATCGCGTCTTCAAAGTCCTCGCTGATCGCGTGTTCGAGGCGCTCAGCCTCGGCGTGCACCTTGTCCCACGAGTAGCCCATCGCGCTGGTGAGATACAGCTCGATCAGGCGATGGTGGCGAACCACCTCCAGCGCAATGCGCGCGCCGGCCGGCGTCAGCGTGGCGCCCTGATAGGGCTCGTAGGCGATGAGCGACATCTCATCCAGCTTCTTGAGCATGCCGGTGACCGATGCCGCGGCGACGCCGAGGCGCTCGGCCAGGGCGTTCGTCGTTGCCCGCTGGCCGTCTTCGCGCAGGGCGTAAATGGCCTTGAGGTAGTTCTGCACCGACTCCGACAACATGGGGTTCTATTATCCGTCTTCCATCCCGATGACCCATGCGCTCACGGCCGCCGCGACACGGGGCGTCCGCTCATCGCACACGCGGATAATGTCAACCCCATGCCCATCCTGATCGCGCTCCTGTCCGGGCTGGCCGGCTACCTGGTCGGCTCCATCCCGTTTGGTTTTCTGATCGTCAAGGCCGTCAAGGGCGTCGACCTGCGCACGGTCGGGAGCGGCCGCACGGGCGGCACCAACGCCTACCGCGCGGCGGGGTTTGCGGCCGGCGCGGCCACCGCCATTCTGGACACCATCAAGGGCCTGCTGTGCGTGCTCGCCATCCGCGCGCTTGGCGCAGGGGAGCAGACCGCCGGTTGGGCCGAGGCTCTCGCGGGCATCGGCGTGGTGCTCGGCCACAACGCCTCGCTCTTCCTCGGCTTCAAGGGCGGCGCCGGCGGGGCGACGGCAGTGGGCACCTCGCTGGCGTATCTGCCGCTGGCCGGGATACTCTCTATGATCACCGGGTTGTTCTTCCTGATGGTCGTCGGCTATCCCTTCATGGCCTCGATCGTCGCCGCGCTGACGGCGGCCATTGCCCTCACCCTCGCGGCAGCCGCCGGCCAGGTGCCTCTGGCCTACGCCGGGTTTGGCTGGGGGATCGTGGCGCTGATCGTGTGGGCGCTGCGTCCGAATATCGCCCGTTATCGCGCCGGCGGCGAGCGCCGCGTCGGTGTCTTTGCGCGCAAGGAGAAGAAGTGATGTCTGAATTCATTCCCACCTCGGCGATGGTCATCGTCGCCCACCCCGACGACATCGAGTTTGGCTGCGCGGGCACCGTTGCGCACTGGACGCGCCGGGGCTGCCGCGTGGTGTATGTGCTGGCCACCAGCGGCAACGGCGGCACGCATGACCCGGCCTATACGCGCGAGAGCATCGCGGTGCTGCGCGAGCAGGAGCAGACCGCCGCGGCCGCGCTGTGCGGCGTGACAGAGGTCGAGTATCTGCGCCACCAGGATGGCGAGGTGATCGCCTCGCTCACCTTACGTAAGGACTTCATCCGCATGATTCGCAAGCACAAGCCGCAGGTGGTTATCACGATGGATCCCTCGCAGCTGTATTTCGGCAGCGACTACATCAACCATCCCGACCATCGCGCGGTGGGGACGGCGGCCCTGGATGCCATTGCCCCGGTCGCGGCCATGCCGCTGATGTACCCCGAGCTGGGCGAGGCGCACCGCGTGCACGAGGTGTGGCTGGTGATGCACCCCACCCCCGACACCTGGGTGGACATCAGCGACGTGCTGGACACCAAGCTCGACGCCCTGCGCCAGCACAAGAGCCAGGTTGGCGAGGATGTCGTGAAGATGGTCGCGGCGTGGGCGCGCGAGGCCGGACACGGTCTGATCGCTGCCGAGAATTTCAAGGTCATGAAGCTGGTCGCGCGCGAGCCGGCGGCTGAGCCGGCGGCCCAGAACGCGCCCGAAGCACCGGCAGCCTGAACGCGCGCAAAGATGGGGTCGGACGGTTGGACAAGTCCGAACGCCTGGGCGGCGGGTCCGGCATAGAATCACCGGCGTGAAATCCACTGACCGCCCCGCCGGGAACGGCTTGCTTGCGCGCGTCGAGGTCGAGACCGCCGCCAGCCCCACCGCCAGCGTGATCTGGCTACACGGGCTCGGCGCGGATGGCTACGACTTCGTCCCGCTCGTGCCGAGCCTGCGCCTGCCCCCCGGCACCCCCACCCGGTTTGTCTTCCCGCACGCCCCCGAGCTGCCCGTCACGGTCAACGTCGGGCACGTCATGCCGGCCTGGTTTGACCTGCTCTCCTTCGACTTCGAGGCGGATGTCGACCACGCCGGCATCGCGAAGAGTGTTGCGGCCGTCGAGGCGCTCATCGCCGCTGAAGTCGCGCGGGGCGTGCCGGCCAACCGCATCGTGCTGGCCGGCTTCTCGCAGGGCGGTGTGATCGCCGTCGCCACGGCCTTGCAGCACGCCCGAGCCCTGGCCGGCGTCATGCTGCTCTCGACCTACCTGCCCGCCGCCGGCACGCTCTTCGCGGGCGCGCAGGCGGTCAACCGCGACTGCCCGGTCTTCCTCGCCCACGGCAAACAGGATGACCTGATTCCCTTCGTCATCGCCCAACGCTCGCGAGACACCCTGCGGGCCGCCGGCCACACCGTCGAGTGGCATGAATATGACATGCCGCATGCCGTGGTCGATGACGAGATCGATGACATCGGCGCCTGGCTGCGCCGCGTGCTGTAGGCGCCGGAGGCGCCATCCCCATGCTCAACCCAACGCCCCAACCCCCGCCAACGTCGGGCTCCGGCACGCGCGCCCTGCGCATCCTGTTGTTTGTCTGCATCGCGCTCTGGTGGATCGCCGTGTCTGCGCTCTTTGCCAACGGGCTATGGGGGGCGGCGGACCTGGCGATGGCCACCGGTCAGCGCTTCGCCCCATCGGTCTCGGCCATTGCCGGCCTCGGCTTTGCGCTTGCGTTGGTCGTACCGACCCTGCCATTGGCCCTCCTGCTCAAGTCGCAGCGTGATCGCCAGGCCTACCGTGCCTGGGCGGGCATCGCCGTGTTTGCGCTTCCGGCTGCGCTGCTGCGCCTGTGGCCCAAGACCGCCACCCAACCGGCGGCGCTATCGCTCATTGCGTTGTGCATCCTGGTCATTGCAGTCTTGCTGTTGACCCGACGCGCGATGGCGGGCCAACCGCGCGGCGGCGGCGTGCTGCTCGCGCTCGCGGTAGGGCTGCTCTCAGGCCTGGCCTGGCTGGCCGCCGGTGCGCTGGGATCCTGGTTCGACACGGCGCTGGCCACGGCCACCGGGTTGTGCGTGGCCGTCGCGGCGGCGCTGTGGTTTGCGCGTTGCGGCGTCGCAAGCTTGCCGGCGCAGCCCGACCTTGCCGACCTGCTCTTTGACGGCACCGTGGTCGGTGTGGGGGTCATGGCCCTCGGCGCGGCGCTTGGCTTTGATGGCGCGCAAGTGCTGCTGGTCTTTCCGCTCGGGCTGCTCGGGCTGGCCGGCGCCATCTTCCTGCGCGGGAGTGGCGCTGGAGCGTTGGCCGCGCTGCTCACCCCCGCCCTCGCCATGCCCCTCGCGCTGGTCGACCCGGATGAGCTCACGGTCGTGCTCGGCGAGGTGCTCGCCGCCGCCTTCCCCACCGTCACGCTCACCGTGCTGATCGCGGCGGTGCTGTCCGCCGTCACGCTGATTGCGTATCTGCTGGCGCGCCGGTCGCGCAAGGCGGTCGGCCCGGCGCTCGGGAGCCTGGCCGTGGCCGGCGCGGCGCTGCTGGGCCTTGCGGTGTATGCCGGGCTCGGCCATCCCGGATGGAACGGGGATCGCCTGTTCGTCATCCTCAAGGATCAGGCCGACGTCTCGCGCGCCGAGGCGATCCCGGATCGCGCCCAACGCATGAAGACGGTGTACGACACGTTGGTCGCGCACGCGGACAGGACGCAGGCCCCGCTGCGCAAGACCCTGAGCGACCTCGGCATCCCCTACAAACCGTATTACCTGGTCAATGCCATCGAGGTGCATGGCGGCCTGCCCACCCGCCTGATGCTGGAGGCGCGGCCCGACGTCGCCCGCGTGCTGGAGAGCCCGCACCTGCGCCCGGTGCCGGTCCCCGCCGCCGAGCCCTCGCATGAATCGCCGCCCTTTATCGCCCAGTGGAACCTGACCTCGATCGGCGCCGAGCGGGTCTGGTCGGAGTTTCGCGTCAATGGCACCGGCATCGTGATCGGCCAGTCCGACAGCGGCGTGGATGGCACCCATGCGGTGCTTCGCAATGCCTACCGTGGCCGCGGCGGGCACGACGACTACAACTGGTTCGATCCGTGGTTTGGCACCCAGACCCCGACCGACATCGGAGGTCATGGTACGCATACGTTGGGCAGCATCCTCGGCCGCGCCGATGGCCGCAACGCGCCGACCGGCGTCGCCCCCGGCGCGGAGTGGTTCGGCTGCGTCAACCTCGCCCGCAATCTGGCCAGCCCGGCGCTGTATCTCGACTGCATGCAGTTCATGCTTGCGCCCTGGCCGCGCAACGGCGACGCGCTCAAGGATGGTAATCCAGCGTTGGGCGCGCACGTCATCAACAACTCATGGGGCTGCCCGCCGGTCGAAGGCTGCGACCCCGAGGCCCTCCGGCCGGCCGTGGCTGCGCTGCGCAGCGCCGGCATCTTCGTCGTCGCCTCGGCGGGCAATGACGGCCCCGCCTGCTCGACGGTTCAGGATCCGATTGCGCTGTATGACGAGTCGTTCACCGTCGGCGCCGTCGATTCAGCCGGCAAGGTGACCAGCTTCAGCAGCCGCGGGCCGGTGACCGTCGACGGCTCCGGGCGGACCAAGCCGGACATCCTCGCGCCCGGGGCGAATGTGCTCTCGGCCTGGCCCGGCGGCGGCTACATCTCGGAGTCGGGCACGTCGATGGCCGGCCCGCACATCGTCGGCGTGGTCGCGCTGATGTGGTCGGCCCAACCCAAACTGGTCGGGAACATCGACGCCACCGAACGCATCCTGCGCGAAACGGCGACGCCGCTCTCGGGCAACCTGCCTGTGGCGTGCGGCGGCCTCGGCGCAAACGTCACCGGAGCCGGGATCGTCAACGCCTACGCGGCCGTGCGCGCCGCGCTGAGCTTCAAGTAGCCGTCAGGTGACGGTCTTGCGCGCGCGGTAGGCGGGCGTGTCCCACAGGCGCTCATCGAGCACGCGCGCCAGCCGGACGGCCGCCTCGACGACATCGGCATAACGCAGGTAGAGCGGCGCGAACCCGAAGCGGATGATGTCGGGCGCGCGGAAATCACCGACCACGCCCTGGGCGATCAGCGCCTGCATGATGGCGTAACCCTCGGGGTGCGAGAAGCTGACCTGGCTGCCGCGCTCGGCATGCGCGCGCGGCGTATTCAGCCTCAGGCCATGCCCGCCGCAGCGCGCCTCGACCTCGCGGATGAACAGGTCGGTCAGCGCCAGCGACTTGGCCCGCAGTGCGGCGGGCGGCACCTCGAGCATCAGATCGACGGCCACTTCGAGCGCGATCATCCCCAGCACCGACGGCGTGCCGCACAGATAGCGCGCGATGCCCGGCGCCGGGACATATTCGGGCGTGAAGGCAAACGGTTGGGCATGTCCGAGCCAGCCCGACAATGGTTGGCTGAAGCGCTCCTGATGGCGACGCGCCACCATGATGAAGGCCGGCGCGCCGGGCCCGCCGTTCAGGAACTTGTAGCCGCAGCCCACTGCCAGGTCGGCCCCGATGGCCGTCAGGTCGACGGGGATCGCGCCGGCAGTGTGCGAAAGGTCCCACAACACCAGCGCCCCGCGCGCGTGCGCCCGCGCCGTCAGCGCGGCCATGTCATGCAGACGCCCGCTCTTGTAGTTGACGTGCGTCAGCGCCACGACGGCGGTGTCCTCATCGATGGCGTCGAGCAGCGCCTCCGGTTCGCGCAGCACCAGGCGGTGCCCATCGCCCAGCTGGCCGATCAGCCCCTGCGCGATATACAGGTCGGTCGGGAAGTTCTCCGGCTCGGACAGGATGGCCGAGCGGCCCGGGTTGAGCCGCAGCGCCGCCGAGAGCGCCTTGAACAGGTTGATCGACGTTGAATCAGCCACCACGACTTCGCCCGGCTGCGCGCCGATCAAACGCCCGATCTTGTCGCCCACCCGGGTCGGCATGTCCATCCAGCCGGCGAGGTTCCAGCTGCGGATCAAGTCTCGCCCCCACTCCTGCTCGACCGCCCGCGCAAGACGGGCTGGCGTGTCGCGCGGAAGCGCACCCAGTGAATTGCCGTCCAGATAGATCACGCCCTCGGGCAGGGTGAAGCGGGCGCGAAACGCTGCGAGTTCATCGGCGCGGTCGAGCGCGCCAGCCGTGTCGTGTTGGCTCATCAGAATCCCAGGAAAGAAGTGGCTGCGGGTTGATCAATTTTCCGTGCCGACATCCCAGGCCAGGTCCCGGGCGCTGAAGCTGCGGAAGGCGAGCATGGTGTGCGTGCGTTGTACGCCGGGGATGAGGGCGATCTGGTCGGGCACGGCCTCCGCCAGCTGGTCGTATTCGGGCACGCGCACAATGGCGATCACGTCGATGTCGCCGGTGACGCTGTAGACCTCGGACACGTTGGGCAGGTTGGCGACGGCCTGGGCGACCGCGGAGACGCGGTTGGCCTCGGTGTGGATCATCACAAACGCGGTGAGCATGCCGCGATTGTATGCGCTATTTCACGAGCGCCGCGCGGGCCGGCGCGAAGTTCGGGTTCTCTTTCAAGGCCGCCTCGAAGTCGGCCTTCGCCTCGGCGGCCCGGCCCTGGGCCTGCTGCGCGCGCCCGCGCCAGTACAGGCTTTCCTCCAGCCCGTTGGTCGTGGACAGCGTCTGCGTGGCCAGCCTGATGACGGTGTCGAATTCGCCCGCGCCGAAGTAGGCCTCGTAGGGGCCGAACTGATACCAGAGCATCCGCCACGGCAGCCGCAGCCCGCGCGCCGTGTCATACGCCCGCGCCGCGCGGGCAAATTGGCCCTGCCCGGCCAGCGTCGAGCCGGCGTTGAACCAGGCAAAGGGATCCTGCGGGTTGGCCTCGATCTCGGCGCGCGCGCGGGCCAGCGCGAGGTCGAGCATCTGCGCATCATTGGCGCGCGGCCCCAGCAGGCGCGTCACCAGGCCGGCCTGTTCGGGCTTCCACACCACGATCATCAGCCGGTTGAAGACTTTCCACAACGCGTCAAATTCATCCGCACGCTGACGCGTGTCCGGTCCGTGGTAGCTGTCACTGAAGAAGAGCTGCTCGCCATCGTAGCCGGTCAGGAGCAGGTAGTGGCCCATCTGGTCGTTGGGCTCAGGGATGAACCAGCTCTCGACGATGACGGGGATGCCATTGCTGATCAGCGCGCGCAGCAACGTCAGGTCGCCGCCCACCACCACCCGGCCACCGAGGCCCAGGCTGCCGGCAAAGGCGGTGATCTCGGACGGTGAGACGTTCTTGTCATCCTTGCCCGGCCGCATGAAGGCAGCCGCCTGCACCTGCGTCTCCGCCCGGCCATAGAACGAGAGCAGCGTCACCGTCGTCGCCGGGCCACAGTTGTTAAAGGACTGCCGCTCGTAGCGGAAGCCGCGCAGCTGGGCGGACTTCAGCGGCGTGTAAGTCATCGGCACCAGAATTGGTGCCGCGGTCCGGGTGACGGTGGGCGCGGGCGTGCGCGTTGGTGCCGACGTTGCCGTCGGAGCAGGGGTCGCCGTCGGGCCGGGAGGGGGCAGCGGGGTCGGCGTCTCGGTCAGCGCGGGCGGGACGGGCGTCTCGGTGGGCGACACGCCACCCTCCTGCCCAAAGACAGAAGCCACATGCGAGGCGTCCACCGTCACAGCGGGCGCGAAGTCAGTCGGCGCGGGCGGGCGCGGCGTAGGCGGGTTGATCAGCGCCTGAACGCGGCCGCACCCCGATAGCAGCACAAGCGCCAGCGCCGCCGGGAGGAGGCGTTGAATCTGAAGAACGGGGCGCGCGCGGGTTGTCGTCATCATCGTCACGCCACGACCAGCACGCATCGCGGTTCGGCGGAGTATAGGGGGTGAATGAAGGACCTGCATGGCGCGCGGGGTACGGCCGCCCGACGGCTTTCCCACGATGAGCAACAGCATCCCCCACGACGGTTGCAGACCTTGGGCGCTCATACGACTATACAGACGGTGTCTCAAGCGGCCCGAAATGACCATTTTGTGCTTGCCAACAGCGCGCACTCGTGCTATCGTCTGCGGCACGTTCGGCACGAATACGCCCAGGCTTCGCGGGCTGAGCGTTGCCCCGAGGCACGGGCTTGGTGTTCGTGGCCCATTGAGCCTTCATCCCTTTCAACATTCCCCGGAGGAAACCATGAATTTCGGCTTTAACTGGAGCGCGGTCCCGCAATGGCTGTGGTATTTGATTGCTGGGGTCATCGGTGCTCTGTTGATGCTGGTCATCGACATCTTTGTGCTGGGTCGATGGCGCCGTTCGCAGTCCAGCACAAAGGTATCCGAGTATGAAACGCGCATCGCGGCGTTCGAGCGCGAACAGGCCGACTGGAAGCTCAAGTTCGGCAAGCTCGAGGCCGACGCCAAGGCCAACGCTGACCTGCTCGCCGGCCGCGACAAGGAGCTCGCGGACCTCAAGCTGCAGATTGGCAACTTGCGCGGCGAGGTCGACGCCGGCGCGAAGACCCGTCTCGGCCTCACGGGCGATCTCAAGACAAAGGAAGGCTTGCTCGCCGACCTCAAGGCCCAGCTCGACAAGCTCACCCTTGACCTTAACGCCGAGAAGTCCAAGGGCGTGAACCTGACCGCCGACCTTACCAAGGCGACCGCCGCCGTCAAGACCCTCGAGGGCGACAAGGGCAAGCTGCAAGGTGACCTGAATGCCGCGCTCAAGGCCAAGGCCGATGCCGGCGTCGAACTCGACGGCCTCAAGGCCAAGCTCGCCAAACTGCAAGGGGATCTGGATGCCGCGCTCAAGGCCAAGGCCGATGCCGGCGTCGAACTCGACGGCCTCAAGGCCCGCTTTGGCAAGCTCGATGCCGACTTCAAGGCTGAGCAGGGCAAGGGCGTCAACCTGGCCGCCGAGATCGGCAAGCTCACCGCCGCGGCCGGCGTGTCCGCTGGGCTGACCAAGGCGCTCGAGGGCGACAAGGGCAAGCTCAAGGCCGATCTGGACGCCGCGCTCAAGGCCAAGGCCGATGCCGGCCTCGAGCTGGATGGCCTCAAGGCCAAGCTCGGCAAGCTGCAGGGTGAATTGGATGCCGCGCTCAAGGCCAAGGCCGAGGGCCCGCACCCCGCCGAGGTCGCCAAGTTCTACGCCGATGCGCAGGCCTCCGCCGGCCTCGCCACCGATCTGCAGGCCAAGCTGGATGCCGCGCTCAAGGAGCGCACCGCCCTCCAGACCAGCCTGCTCGCGCGCGACAATGAGCTCGGGGATCTGAAGGTTCGCCTCGGCGGCCTGCAGGCCCAGCTCGACAAGGCCGAGAGCGCGGCCACCAGCGCCAAGGCTTCCGCCTCGCTGATGACCAATCTCCAGACCGAAAGCGCCGACCTCAAGCTCAAGCTCGGAAAGTTCGAGACCGATGCCTCGGCCGCTGCCAAGGCCCGGGCCGACCTGGAAGCCAAGCTCGCGGCGGCCAACGCCGACGCGAACGCACTGCGCGTCAAGCTCGATGCGCTGACCGCCGCGAACGCCAAGATGGCCCCCATCGAGGAAGTCAACGCGCTGCGCGTGCGGCTGGGTGATTTCGAGGCCCGCGCCAACACCGCCACCGCAGACGCCGCGATGTGGCGCACCAAGATCGAGGGGTTGGAAGCCGACAAGGCCCGCCTCGGCGAGACCAGCGACGATCTCAACGCCCGTCTGGGTGCCGCGCTGGCCGATGCCGGCATGTGGCGCGCCAAGGTTGAAGGGCTGGAGGCCGAACGCGCCCAACTCGGCAACACCAGCGATGACCTCAACGCCCGCCTGAGCGCGGCACTCGCCGATGCCGCGATGTGGCGCAACAAGCACGAAGAGGCAGCCACAGCCAAGGCCACCGCCTTTGCATCGATGGAAAGCGCGTCCAGCAAGGACCTCGCCGACCTGCGTCTGAAGTATGACGCGCTCAAGGCCGAGTTCAACTCGGTCAATGAGGACCGCAGCCGCCTCGGCCATGAGCTGGCCGCGACGCGCGATGCGCACGCCACGGACAAGTCCGAGGTCTACACCCTGGTGCCGGCCCTGCAGGGCCAGCTCGACAAGGCCAACCAGCACATCGCCGCACTCAAGGCCGATCTGGACGATGACGACGAGGAGCGCGATGCGCTCAAGGCCGAGATCGCGAAGCTCCAGGCGCAGCTCAACGCCAAGGTCGCGCCCGTGACGATGGCCGCAGGCGCCGCGGCCGTCGGCCTGGTGGACACGCCACCCAAGAAGCGGATCACCAAGCCGCGCGCGGCCGGCGACAAGACCCCCTACACGCTGTCCTGCCCGCAGCACCTTTCGGATGTCAAGGGCATCGGCACCGTGTTCGAGGGCCGGCTGTATGCAGCCGGGATCGGCACCTATTCCGAGCTCGCCAACACGCCCAGGGAACAGCTGATCAAGGTTCTCGAAGTGAGCGGGCTGCAGCTCGAGCGCTTCGACTACGCCGGGATCGTGGCGGATGCCCGCCGCCTGGCGACCGAGACCAACAGCGAGGGCCGCAAGTGGGACTCGCGCAAGCCCGATGACTTCGAGCCCATCGACGGCATCGGCTTCACCTTCGAGAAGCGCCTGTATGACGCAGGGATCTGCACCTACGGCGCCCTGATCGAGGCCGGCGACGACGAACTGAACGAGATCGTCAAGCCGCCGAAGTTCCGCATCCCCGACTACGCCAGCTGGCGCGCCCAGGCCCGCAAGCTGATGGGGAAGTAGACCGTAACCCTCGCGCCAATCGCGCGTTTTGCCGACGGCCCGGTCCAGTCAACGACCCGGGCGTCGGCACGACCCTGACATGAGCGACAAAGACAAGAAAACCGCCCCCACCGACAAGAGCAAGGATCCCACCGTCACCCTCCAGAAGGTCTCCGCCACCAGCGGCTCCAGCAAGGATGCCACCGTCACGATGAACAAGGTGGTCGTCACCGAGACCACCACCGCCAAGGGCACCGCCACCGGCGATGGCCCGGGCCGCTTCTGGGTCAACTGGTTTGACCCCAAGGCCCTGGCCCTTCTGGGCGTGGTGCTCGCGCTGTTGTGCTGCATCGCCGCCGTGATCGCCTACTGGGCCAACGGCAATGTGCAACCCGTCACGATCACGCGCCCGGCCGTCGGCGCGAGCATCGATGTCGGCGCCCTCGGCAACGTCGAAGGCACCGCCGCGCCCGGCGCGAAGATCAAGATCTTCGACGGCGACAAGCTGCTCGGCGAGACCACGGCCAACGGCAGCGGTGCCTGGTCGTTCGCGCTTCCGGGCACGCTGGCCGCTGGCGCGCATTCGATCAAGGCCGAAGCCACCGACAGCGCCAACCGCGTCACGTCCGCACTCGCAGCCTGGACGCTGGTCGATCCACGCCTGGCCGCCGCCGCGGTAAAGCCCACCATCGCGCTTCCCGCCGCTGGCACGACCACCGTCGTGGGCCGGCAGATCGACTTCTCCGGTAAGGCCGCGCCGGGCGCGACCGTGCGCCTGATTGGCCCGAATGGCCAGGTGCTGGGCACGACGCTCGCCGGCGCTGACGGGAGCTGGAAGCTTCAGATCCCAGCCGTGGCCGGGATGAGCCCGGTCTTCGCCCGCGTCACGCTGCCGGATGGCAAGAACCTGGACTCCGACCCGCTCACGTTCACGATCAACCCGGCCCCGACCGCCGTCCCGCCGACGCCGGCGCCCATCGCGCCATCCTTTGGCGTGCTGCCGAGCGTGTTCGACCCGGCCAACCCGGCCAAGGTCGTGCCCGCCGATGTCAAGGGTGCCGCGTACGAGAGCGTGACAGAGCTGAGCGGCACCGCCGCACCCAACGCAAAGATCCGCGTCTTCGACGGTGACAAGGTGATCGGTGAGACCACCGCCGACGCCAAGGGCAACTGGACCTTCAAGCTGCCGGCTGCGCTCGGCCTTGGCGCGCACGTCATCAGCGCCGCGACCATCGATGGTTCGGCCGAAGGTCCGCGCAGCGTTGCACGCGCCTTCACGGTGATCGCGCCCGCCGTGGCTGCGGCCCCGACGGCAGCTGCGCCTGCCCTGGTCAAGCCCACCATCACGCTGCCCGCGGGCGGCCTGATCGGCATTGCCGGCCAGAACCTCGACCTGAACGGGTCCGGCACGCCGGGTTCGACCGTCCAGATCATCGGGCCGGATGGCAAGATTCTCGGCACGACGGTCGTCGGGCCGGATGGCAAGTGGTCGTTCAAGCTGCCGCTGATCGCCGGGCTGAGCAACCTCATCGCCCGCGTGATCGGCGCCGCCGGGAACCTGGATACGCCGTTCTCGGTCACCGTCAACGCGCCGGCGGCGACCCCGGTGCCGCCTACCGCGGTGCCGCCTACCGCAGTGCCGCCGACCGCGGTGCCGCCGACCGCGGTGCCACCGACTGCGACCAAGCCCGCCCCCACGGCGACGACCGCGCCCGCAGCGCCTGCTGCCGTTGCAACAGCAACGCCCAAGGTCCTGCTGGGCGTGACGGGTGCCGCGAGTGACAACGGTCTGCCGCTGCCGCTCACGATCGGCGCCGCCGGGTTGCTCGCACTGGCTGCTGCCGCGCTCTCGCGCCGCCGCCGCTAGACGTCAACCGTTGTTCGATTCAGGCCGGGCTGAAATCAGCCCGGCCTGTTCATTTTTCGTCCCCGGCGCGGGCGGTAAAGGCCCCATCGGCGACGCGCACGCGAAGTGGCATCCCGGGCCCGGCCTGCCCAACGCTTCGAATCAAGGTGCCGTCCTCCGCCCGGGTGACGATGGCATACCCGCGACCCAGCGTAGCCAGCGGCCCCATCGCGGCCAGCCGGCCGCTCACCCCGCGCAGGCGGGCCGCCCGCAGCGACAGGTCGGCGACCATGGCGCGCGTCAAACGGTCAGAAAGCATCCGTAGGCGCTCGCGACTGCGCTGCACGGCGGCGCCCGGGCCCAGCGCGCGCAGCGCCCGACGCAGCGCCTCCAGGTCGGCGCGCGCCCGCTGCACGCGGGTCGTCAGCAGCTGTTCGGAACGCGCCGCCAGGCCATCCACGGCCTGCGCCAGCGCATCGCCGTCGGGGGCGATCAGCTCCGCTGCCGCGGACGGGGTTGGCGCGCGCACATCGGCGGCGAAATCGGCCAGGGTGAAGTCGATCTCGTGCCCCACCCCCGAGACCACCGGCGTGCGGCAGGCGGCGATGGCACGTGCGACGCCCTCGTCGTTGAACGCCCACAGCTCCTCGAGGCTGCCGCCGCCGCGCGTGACGAGCAGCACGTCGCACTGGCCCCAGTCATCCAACGCCCGCAGCGCCCGCACGATCTGAGCCGGTGCCTCGGTGCCCTGCACCAGGGTGGGCGACAGCACAACGTCCAAAAGCGGATAGCGGCGGCCCAGCACGTTCAGCACATCCTGAAACGCCGCCGCGGTGGGCGAGGTCACCACGCCGAGCACACGCGGAAGGGCCGGCAGCGGGCGTTTGCGGTCGGCGTCAAACACCCCCTCGGCCGCGAGCTTGGCCTTGAGCCGCTCGAACTCCGCGTGCAGGTCCCCCACCCCGGCCGGGGCCAGCGCTTCGACGATGAGCTGATAGGCCCCGTCGCGCTCGTAGACGGCGATCCTGCCGCGCGCGACGACGGCGTCTCCGCTGCGCGGCGCATAGCTGCGCAGGCGCGCCGCCGATGTGCGCCACATCACACAACGCAGCGCCGCGCCGGCATCCTTCAGCGTGAAATACAGGTGCCCCGAGGCCGCCCGGGTGAAGTTGCCGATCTCGCCGGCCACGCGCAGGTCGGACAGGGCCGGGTCGGATTCGAGGCGGGTCTTGATCCGCGCGGTGGCCTCGCTGATGGAGAGGGGCTCATCCAGCCCCGGGAGCATCGATTGCCAGGTCGTCATGGGCGATCACCGAAAGAGCGGCGCGCCGGCGCGCTCGTAGCGCACGTCGAGCACCGGCAGCGGCAGCTGGGAGAAGTTGTCGTAAAGCAGCACCTCGCCGGCCGCCGCCGCCGCCTGGGGCTGGCCATCGAAGACGTGCACGTCGCGCAGGCGCGTGCCGGCGATCCACTTGAGCGTGGGCAGCGCGCCCAACGCAGGTACTCCATCATGGCGGGCGAACTGCCCGCCGCCGGTCAGCCGGACGGAGACCTTGACATCTCGCGTCTGGGGCAGCGCCGACTGCCAGGCCAGCGCGACAGCCGGGCCTGCGGGGCACGCCTCGACTTCGGCGGCCATCAGCGTGAATCCGCCTGCAAAGGGGACGTATCGCTCACCCGGTTGCGGCGCGGGCAGGCGCAGCGGCCGGCCGGCCAGCGTCAGGGTCATGGTGTTGGTGGGCGGCAGGTCAAATACCGCGGTTGTGCAGCCCGCCCCCGGCACATCGCGCAGGAGCGGCGCGGCCACATCGCTGGCCAGGCCGATGCTGGCGGGCTGCGCGGCCGCGAGGTGGACATAGGCGCGCATCTGCCCCGGAACGCCCAGGTCGTAGTCGACGCCGAGCAGCACTGGACCGCCTGCCCCGACCTCGCAGCGCTGGGCCTCGGCCGCGGGCCGGCGGGTCACGGGCGGGAGGGCGGCCGGCCGAAGCGTCCAATCCGCCAGCGCCGGGAAGTCCTGGCCATGCGCGTCGCGCAACGGGGTAAAGCCACCCAGCTCCGCACGATACGCGCCGACGAACAATCGTTGCGGTCCGGCCGCGAAGTCCGGCGGAATGCCCAGCGCGATCAGCCGGCTGCGCGCCTCGCCCGGTGCCTGCCCGGGATCCACCGGCACATCGACGTTGGCGGCCAGGCGCCCATCCGGGTAGCGCAGGCGGACCGTCAGCGCCTCGCCGGGCCGCAGTGCGCCGCGCGCCTCCCAGCCCACCTTCACCAGCAGGACGCCGCCGGGGACGAGATCGCCCGAGGCCTCGAGCCCCGTCACGGCCAGCCGCCCATCGAAAACGGCCAGGTCGACCGCCTGTGCCGCCTTCGGCAACGGGCAGGCCCCGACGCGCCAGACCGGCAGCGCAGCCACAGCATCGACACACAACTGACGCTCGGCGAAGGCGGTGTCATACACGGTCGTGACCAGGTCGGCATCCGCGGCCCGTCGCGCGAAGGTCGTCGCGTAGGGCTCGGCGCCCTCGGGGTAGGCATACTGGACGCGAACATCCGGGCGCACGCCCTCGACCTGCTGCAGCGCCCACATCGGCGTGGCCTGATGCCACTGCGCCAGGATTCGACCGTTGGGCGGTGCGCCTTGCAGCGTCGCGCGCGCGAGCGCGTCGTCGCTGCGGTCCTGCGCCAGCGCCGCAAAACTCGGCGCGCGCTGGTTGCCATCCAACAGCGCCACCAGCACTGCGGCAAGCGTGAGCAGCGCGGCCACCCAGCGCGGGGCAGCCCCCTCACCCGCACGCACGCCATCGGTCGCGGCTGCCAGCCCGATGCCCGCCCCGAGGGCGAGCAGCGTCCAGGCCGGCAGCGCGTATTCGACGGTCTGCGGCGCGCGATACGTCAACGTGACAAACAGGTGCACGAGGACGGCACCAAGCAACGCCAGCGCCAGCCCGCGCCGCGCGCGCAACGCAAGCAGCCAACCCAGGGCAAACAGCAGGAGCAGGGTCGGGCTGAACTGCATCTGCAGCAGATCGGGCAGGATGGCCAGGCGATCCAGCAGGCGCTCCGGCTCAACGGTGAGGAAGTAGAAGAAGTCGCCGCCAAAACCCCGCGCCAGCGCGTGATCGAGCAGGCCCGGAAGCGTGGCGAAATCGGCATGGTCGAGCGGGCCGGCCGCGCGGTTGCGCAGTGGCAGGAGCAGCCACACCAGCCCGGTCAGCGCGACCAGCCCAACGATCTTGAGAAACACCTTCGCGCGCCCCGTGGTCCGGGTCCGCAGCCACGCCCCCAGCGCAAACGGCCCGAGCACCAACGCCGGGAAGAGCAACGAGGGATGATGCCCGACCCCCAGCCCGAGGGCGACGCCGAACAGGGCGAGGGCGCGGTCGGCGTAAGCGGGGTCGGCGTCGCGGCGGGATCGGTCGATCAGCACCACCGCCAGGGCCTGTAGCGCGGCGAACAGGGCCGTCAGGATGCGGATGTTTGTCGTCGTCGCCTGCGCCCAGAACGTCGCGCTCACGGCGAGCCCGACCACGGGGACGAGGCCGGCCAGGGCAACGACGCCGGAGCGCATCCGCGCGCTGGCCATCGTGGACAGTTGCAACACGCCCAGCGTCGCGGCCGCGATCAGCGCGGAGAGCAGCGCCAGCCGCGCATAGGGCGAATCGCCCAACGGAAAATGGGCCGCCAACGCGGCGAGCAGCGTGTAGAGCGGATACCCGGGCGGATGCGGGATGCTGAACGTCCAGGCCGCGACTTGCAGCTCGCCGCTGTCGGCCGCCTCCACCGCGCCATGCAGCGTCCGGCCATAGAAGGCGGCCGCCGCCAGAAAGACCGCCACAGCGGCCCCGAGCATGGCCGCGCGACGGGGCGCGGGGCGCGGGGCGGTCACGGCCGCTTGCCCGCCTTGCGCTTGCCTTCGGCCGTCATGGCGAAGCTGCGCGTCATGCGCTGGATGTTCTCGACCCGCCGGAAACGCAGCGCCGACCAGTCGGCGTCGATGGCGACCTGCCGCACGGGCTCGTAGCCCACCTCGCCGAGCGCCTGCCAGCCGTTGTCGCGGTTGAACTCACAGCGGTAGGTTTTCGAGCTGCCCTTCGGGTAGGCCATCCACAGGATGGGATCTCCCGTGGCGCGCGCGGCGATGCCCCGCGCGGCCGCCTCGACCTGGGCCAGGGTGGTGGCGAAGACCAGCGCAAAGCGCGGCGCGCGCACCTTGCTCGCCTGACGCACGACCTTCACGCCCACGAGCGCCGCGATCTCGGGCTCGACACTGGCCGGCGCATCGATGACGAGGATCTCGGTCTGATCGGTGAGGTTGAGTTTCTTGAAGAGGTCGCTCATGGCAGCTCCCGGGCCCGTGCGCGCTAGCGCGCGTCGCGGGTCCTGTTGGTGGTGAGGATGAAGGGTGCCTTGCCGCCCAGCAGCACGCTGCTGACGGAGGCCGGGCCAACCGCGAGGCGCTCGTAGTGTTCGAAGGGCATGCCGAGGAAGTGCGCCAGCGCGGCCTGGGTGGTTGAGTTGTGCATGACCACCGCGACGGCGGCCGGGCGGCCGGGAACGCCTTCCGGCGTGGCGGGCAGATCGGGGTGCGCGGCGGCGATCTGCTCCAGCTCGGCGATGACACGGGCGCGCATGTCGCCCGGCGACTCGCCGCCGGGGAAGCGACCCTCGGCCGGGCGCTCGCGAATCTCCTGCCAGGTCTCGCGCGTGGCCGCGTCCTCGCCCAGCTCGCGCAGCAGGCGCCCGGTGTATGCGCCGGCGTCGGTGTCGCGCAGCGTCAGGCGCACCCGCACCGTCAGCCCGCGCGCGGCGGCCAGCGGCAGCGCGGTTTCGATCGCCCGCTCCAGCGCGCTGCTGTAGATCGCGTCGAGGGGCTGGCCGTCAAACATCGCAACCAGCGCCTGGGCCTGTCCGCGCCCCTCGGCATTCAGGTGCAGGTTTGGGCCGTGCCCGGGCAGCCGCCCGTGCTTGACGAAGTCGTTTGTGGCGTGCCGGATGAGATGAAGGATGGGCATGCGCCGCGCAGTGTACGCCATGCGCGACAGGCCCGGAAACGAACGAGGCCCCGACTGGATCGGGGCCTCTTGCAGGTTGGTGCTTGTCTTTATCCGTTACGGAACGGCGACGAACTCAAAGGTCGCCTTGACGTCGTCGTTGGCCTTCAGCACCCCGGCGATGTCGGGCGGGGTGAAACCGAAGTCGGTCATCTTGAAGGCCGCGGTCGCCTTGCCGATGAGCTTGCCGCCTTCGAGGCGCGCGCTCACGTCCCAGGTGACCGCCTTGCTGCCCTGCTTGACCTTCATCTCTCCCGTCATCTTGAAGGTGAGCGTATCGCCCTCCTTGTAGGTGCTGGGCAGGCCGGTGATTTGCGTCGGCTTGAAGCTGGCGAGCGGGAACTTGGTGGACTCGAGAAACTCGCGCCGGATGCGGCCGTCGCGCTGATCACTGTCGCTCTTGAAGGCGCTGATGTCGACCGTGATTTCGCTCACGCTGGCCGCGGCGGGGTTGGCGGCGTCGAGCGTGATCTCGCCGCTGATCAACGTCGTGGCGCCGACGGCCGTGTTGAGCACGTTGCCGCGGTTGATGAAAATCTCGTCCACGGTGTAGCTGGCCTTGGATTCACCCTTGACGATCTTGTAGACCTTTGCCCCCGCCGTGCTCGGCTTGGGCGCGGCCGGCGCCGTGGTGGCGGCCGTTGTGTTCGCGGGTGCCGCGGTCGCGGCAGGTGCGGCGGTGGTCGGTTTGGCTGCGGCGGTGGGGGCCGGCGTCGCCGCCGGCGCCGCTGCGCCGGCGCAGCCCGCCAGCAGCAGGGTGCCGGCCAGCAGGCCAGCGATGGGAAGTCGGGTTTGCATGTCTCTCGCTCCTTGGATGATCCCCCCGCACAAAAACGGACACACGTCCGGTCGCGGGTTGGATCGAATACACCATGCCTGCGTTGACATCGCCGGTGATGTGCGTGAGAGGTCGATGAGAGTGCCATGCCGCCCGGCCCGGGCCACCGCAAAACTCACCGCAACCCCGGCCACCGCGGGCTAGAATGGGCGTGTGGATGAGCGGCCCCTGCCCTCCCTGCCCGAGCCCCCGGCTGCACCACCGGCCCTGCCGCGCGGCTGGCGCATCGACGCGCTCGAGCCCGGCGATGGCGACCGCGACGAGCCCATCTCGGCCGAACGCGCCCTGGCGACCCCCGTCGCCGCGCTGACGGTCGAGGAGCTGGCCGGCCCCGGCAGCCGCGTGGCGATCGCCTGCGGCGCGGCCCTCAACGGCAGCCCGGATGCACTGATCCTGCCCGTCCTCCTGGACGCGCTGGCGCGCGCGGGCGTGCGCGCCGCCGACATCGCCCTGCTCCTCGCCGGCGGCGACCGGCCCGGGCTGAGCGCGGCGGACCGCGCCGCGTTGGCCGGGCGGGTGGGCGGCCTGGTCGACGTGCCGGCCGCGGCACGCGCCGATTTCGTCTCGCTCGGCGCCGTGGATGGCATTACGGTTCGTCTTCACCACCGAGCCTTTGAGGCCGATCTGCTGCTGGCCACGGGCGGGGTGCTGGCCGACGAGTTTGCCGGCTACACCGGCGGCGCCGACAGCGTCGCCGTGGGTTGCGCCGATCCGGAAACGCGGCTGGCCCTCCACAGCGCGGCCTTTCTGGAGCAGCCGGCCACGCGCTCGGGCAATCTGACGGACAATGTCTACCAGCGGTTGCTGCGCGAGGTTGCGCGCCGGGCCGGGCTGCTCCTCGTCGTCAACGCCCTGCTGCATCCGGCGGACGGGACGGCGCTGCTGGTGCTGGCCGGGGCGCCCGCCCCCACCCACGATGCGTTGGCGCGCCTGGCCGCGGCGCGTTTCTCGCCGCAGGCCCCCGGGGATGCCTATGACGTCGTCGTGCTCGCCGACGCGCCGGACGACCGCCGCACGCTCTATCACGCCAGCCGCGACATCGCGGCGGCGACGCTCGCCCCGCGCGCCGTGCTGCGGCCGCAGGGCGTCATCATCGCGCAGGGCGGCGGCGACGAGGACCCCGCCGCAGTGGCCTTTGAACGCGCGCTGACCGATGCGACCTCGGCCGAGATGCTGCTGCGGCAGCTGCGCGCCCGCGGCCTGGCACCCGGTGAGGAGCGCGCGTATCGCCTGGCCCAATCGCTGGCCGCCGGCGCGCATGTCGTGATGTGGCAACCCGATGCCCCCGGCCGGGACCCCTGGAGCGCCACGCTCGCCCGCTCGCTGGCCGAGGCCGCCGAGCTGGCCGAGGCCTGGGTGGGCCATCGCCCGCGCGCGCTGCTCGTCCCGCAGGGCGCGGGGCTGCTCCCGGTGGCAGGCTTTGGTGCCCGTGACCCCGGGGACGGCGACGACGCCGACAACCCCTTTGGCGCCTGGGCCGATGGCGCCTTGTGACGCTACAATACCCCGCACTCAGATCTTTGTCCGCCCGTAGAGGAGTCTCATCGCAATGAAAGTTTCGGTCATGCAGGAAAACCTGGCCAAGGGCCTTGGCATCGTCGCGCGCGCCGTGGCCGGCAATCGCGCCCCGCTGCCCGTGCTCACGCATATTTTGCTGGCCACCGAGAATGGCCGGCTGCGCATTGCGGCGACCAACCTCGAGCTGGCGATCAACTGCTGGATCGGCGCAAAGATCGAGAGCGAAGGCGCGATCTGCGTCCCGGCCCGCACCTTCTCCGAGCTGGTTTCGCTGCTGCCGTCGGATGTCGCCCAACTGGATTTGAACATCCGCACCCAGAGCCTGCGCGTGATGTGCGGCCGCACCGACAACAACATCAAGGGCATCGATGCGCAGGAGTTCCCGATCATCCCGACCTTCACGCCGACCAACGTGGCGTATGTCGACCCGGACGTGCTGCGCAAGATGATCAACAAGGTCGTTTTCGCCGCGGCCACCGACGAGAACCGCCCCATGCTCACCGGCGTGCTGACCCGGATTGAGGGTCAATCCCTGACGTTGGCCGCTTCGGATGGCTTCCGCGTCAGCGAGTGCCGCGGCGCGCTCAAGTCGCCGGTGACCGACCCGCTCGCGATCCTCATCCCGGCCAAGGCCGTGGCCGAGGTCGGACGCCTGATCGGCGATCAGACCGAGCCGGTCGCCATCACGGTCACGCCCTCGGGCGCGCAGGCGCTGTTCCACCTCGACCACGCCGACGTCATCGCGCAGCTCATCGACCAGCGCTTCCCCGACTACGCCAACGTCATCCCACGGGCCTACAACACCCGCACCGTCGTCAACACCGCCGAGCTGCTCAAGGCCTGCAAGCAGGCCAGCGTCTTTGCGCGCGACTCGAACAACCTCGCCCGCATTCAAATCGAGCCCGGTGAGGATGGCGCGGGCAAGGTCAAGATCACCGCGCAGGCGCAGGAGACGGGCGACAACCAGAGCGAGCTCGAGGGCATCGTGAACGGCCCCGGCGTCGAAATCGGCTTTGACGCGCGCTTCCTGGTCGATGTCGCCTCGGTCGTTGACACGCCGCAGCTGGCCATCGAGACCTCGGCGCCCAAGGCGCCCGGCGTCATCCGCCCCATCGGCGATGACGGCTTCCTGCACGTCGTGATGCCGATGCACCTCGCCCGTTAGGCGCGGCGGCGTCAGATCACCTGGCGCGACTTCAGGTCGAGATAGCGGTTGACGACCGAGATGGACAGCGCATCGGCCGGCACGTCCAACGTCAGAATGCCATTCTCCGCGACGAAGTCGAGCAGACGCTGGCGCTCCTCGAGCATCTGCTGCGCGGCCAGCCGCTCGTGCACCTCGCGCTCGCCGCTGCCCGTGCTCTGCGCCAGACGGACCATGCTCGGGTCGCTGATCGTGACCAGCAGCGTGAGATGGCGCTGCTTGAAGGGCGCCAGCCGCGCGACGAGCTGGCGCGCTGCCAGGCCGCTGGACAGATCGGTGAAGACGACGATCAGCGCGCGGCGGCGCTGCTGGGCGGAAAGATATGCGAAAGCGCGCGTGTAGTCGCTTTCGATCGTCTCGGCCTGAACGTCATACAAGCTGTTCAGCAGGCGGTAGAACTGCCCGCGCCCGGTCTTGGGCTCGATGTATTTCAGCACCCGGTCGGAAAATGCCAGCGCACCGACGCGATCACCACGCTGCCCGGCCACGAACCCCAGCATGAGCGCGGCGTTGACGGCGGCATCGAGCTTGCGCAGCTCCATGCGCCGCCGCAGGGTGGCGGGCGGCTCCTGCCAGGCCGGGGCATCCATCAAACGCCCACAGTCCAGCACCGCCACGATGTTCTGACTGCGCTCGGTCTGCAGCTGACGGACGGTGAGCTTGCCCCGCCGCGCAGTGGCGCGCCAGTCGATGCGACGCGGCGAGTCGTCGATCTGGTAGTCGCGCAGGCTCTCGAATTCGCCCTCGCCCAGCGCGCGGCGGCGGCGCAGGCCGAGCTCCTGCAACCGCCCCTTGCGCGAGAGCAGGTCGTATTTGCGCGTGTCGAGCAGGTTGGGGAAGACCTTCACCGTCGCGCCAATCGCATAACGGTGCTGGCGCGAGGCGAGCTTCAGCGGCCCCCGCGCGCGGATCGTGACTGCGCCAAAGCCGTAGTCGCCACGGCGTGGGGGGATCACCCGGTAGCGCAGGGTCACGGTCTGTCCGGGTCGGACGGGGATCGGGCCGCGCCGCACGGCTTCGCCGGGCTCGATCGGCCACACGTCGGCGCTGTCCAGGATCGGGCGGCGCAGCTCAAATTCATCCGGCACTTCATCGCGGACGATGAGTTGGGTCGGCCGCGTCGCGCGGGTCTCGATGCGCAGCCCGATGTCGTTGCTCAGACCGATGGTGAGGTAGGGCTCGTGGGCGCGCGTCACGCTCAGCGCGCGCGCGCGCGGCGCCAGGGCCAGGTCCACCACGACGGCCAGGACCGCGAGCCCAAAGACGCCCGCCGCCACGATGCCCATGCCGCTCCACACGTCCAGGAACGCCAGCAGCACAGGGCCAAGCAACAGAAGCGCAAGCGCGCGCCGCGTCAACATGATGGTGTGCTCCGCCTAACGGGGAACCTCGACCTTGCTCAGCGCGCGCTGGATGAGCATGTCGGCATTCAGACCCTCGATCTCGGCCTCCGGCTTGATGATGACGCGGTGCCGGTAGGCGGGCGGCGCGACCTCCTTGACATCGTCGGGGATGACGAAATCGCGCCCGCGCATGGCCGCCACGACCTTGGCCGTGGTCAGCACGGCGATCGAGGCGCGCGGGCTTCCGCCCAGCAGCAGGTCGGCGCTCTTGCGGGTCGATTCCGTCAGTTTTGCGATGTAGTCGAGGATCGACTCGTCGACGCGGACGGCGGCGATCTCCGCCCGCAGCCCGCGCAGGTCATCCGGGCTCAGCACCGCCTGCAGGTCGACGCTCGTCAGGTCATTCGAGTCAAAGCCGGCGTTGACGCGCCGCAGCACCTCAACTTCCTGATTCAGGCTCGGGTAGTCGACCAGCGTCTTGAAGAGAAAGCGGTCGAGCTGGGCCTCGGGCAGCGGATACGTGCCCTCGTAGTCGACCGGGTTCTGGGTGGCCAGCACCATGAAGGGCTCGGTCAGAGCCATCCGCTCGCCCTCGATCGTGACCTGCCGCTCGCCCATCGCCTCGAGCAACGCCGACTGGGTCTTGGCGGGCGCGCGGTTGATCTCATCCGCCAACAGCAGGTTGGTGAAGATCGGACCGCGGCGGGTGTGGAAGCGCCCGCTCTGGCTGTCGAAGATCTGCGTGCCGATGATGTCGGACGGCATCAGGTCGGGCGTGAACTGCACCCGTTTGAAATCCGCCTGGATCAGACGCGCCAGCGTTTTGGCCGCCAGCGTCTTGGCCACGCCGGGCACGCCCTCCAACAGCACGTGGCCACGCGCCAGAAGCGCGATCATCATCTGATCGAAGACCCCGGTCTGCCCGATGATGACTTTGGCGGCCTCGGACCGCATCCGTTCGGTTGCTTCTCTGACGTTCATGATTTCACCTCAGCGATATCGTTCGATCATCTCGTTGACTTCGCGGTCGAAGTCGATCACTTCCCGCCGCTTGATGTCCGGCGCAGCCAGGTCGGCCAGCAGGTCCGCCAGCGGCTCGACCGGGATGTCCTGGCGACGGAGCCGCACCTGCGCGACAAACGCGGCGTCGGGGGCGCCCGAATCCAGCCCGAGTTGCCGGCCGATCGCGCGCTTGAGCCGGGCGCGCAGGTGCTCCCTCGGACCGCGCCAATCGCGGGCCCGCACCACCAGCCCCGCCAGGGCCGCCACCTGGTCGGACGACGATCGGGGGTGACGCTCCGGGCGCAGCCGCAGGACGCGGCCCATGCGCCGGCCGTTTAGCAGCGCATACGCGAGCACGATCAGCGCGGCCGCCCCCACCACCGCCAGCCACGGCGACAAGGCAAGGTCGCCATGCTTTGGCGTTTCGAGCGTGAACTCGGACCAGGGCCACACGCCTGCGCCGCTGGCGAGCTCGCGGCGAAATCGCTCGGTCGCGAAATCATCGGCGGCCAGGCGTGGCACACCGGGATCGCTCCCATTGTGATATTCATCAAACACGATCAGGCTCCCCGTCGGCAGCGGCTGGAAGATCGCCCGTGTGAGCAGGGCCGGGTTGTCATCGCGGACGCGTCCATTGCTCCACATACACGGGGTTGTCGTCGCATAGACCCTTCCAAGGCCCAGGCGGAACGTCACGAGGGTTGGGCGACCCGACTGCAACGTCGTGAGCGCCGTGGGATGCCCGTCGGGTTCCACATCGACCTTGTCGACCACGCCCGACCCCATGCAGTCGATCTGGCTGCCGCGGTGAACGAGGTAGTCGTCCGTGGAAACGAACTGCGGATAGCCGACCAAGGTGCGATCGACTTGAACCCCAAGCGATTCGTTGAGGTGCGTCTGCGCGCTGGCGTTGTAGAGAAGCGTCCCACCTTGCCGGACGAAGGCCCTGATCCTGTTGGCGTCGGATTCAGCCATGTCGTGCGGGGTCAGCACGATCAGGCCGCGCGTGTTGCGTGGGATGACGAACGCAGAGAGCCACGACTGGTTCTCGATGCGTTCCACTTCATAGCCGGACGCACGCAATCCTTTTCCAAACACCCAAAACCCGCCTTCTGTCGAAGAGTCGTAGCTGTCCGTGACTCTCAAACTTGGATACTGCGCGGCAAGCGGAGCTGCCAGAAGGCAGAAACACAGCAACGCCGCCATGCACGTCGTCAAACGCAGGATACTCATCTCTCGGCGCCGGGCGCCACCCGGGCCGGTGCTGGTCCCGAGAGCCGTCGGGCGGGCCCGTCGGCGACCCACTGCAACAGGTTCGTGCAGACTGGTCTCCACGCGGATGGCGTTTGCGGTCTCGGACCGCTTGCGGTCGGTTGCTTCGCTGGCGCTCATGTTTTCACCTCAGCGATATCGTTCGATCATCGCGCTGACTTCGCGGTCGAAGTCAATCACTTCCCGCCGTTTGATGTCCGGCGCAGCCAGGTCGGCCAGCAGGTCCGCCAGCGGCTCGACCGGGATGTCCTGGCGACCGAGCCGCACCTGCGCGACAAACGCGGCGTCGGGTGTGCCCGAATCCAGCCCGAGCGGCCGGCCGATGGCGCGCTTGAGCCGGGCGCGCAGTTGCTCGATCGGGCCACGCCAATCGCGCGCCCGCATCACCAGCCCCGCCAGGGCCACCGCCTGGTCGGACGCCAGTCGGGGCAGAAGCTCCAGGCGCGGCCGCAGGACGCGGCCCATGCGCCGGCCGTTTAGCAGCGCATACGCGAGCACGATCAGCGCGCTCGCCGTCACCGCCGTCACCCATGAGGTAAGGGTGAGCTGGGAACTGATGCCGATCGTCGGCGTCGCCTGGTCGGTGTAGTCAAGGCGACGCCCCTGTGTCGTGAAATCATCGGGGTCATAGACCAGCACCGCGGGACTGGCAAATGTGTGATACTCGTCAAACGCAATCACACTGCCAGCGGGCAGAAAGCGGAAGATCGCCCGCGTGAGCAGGGCGGCGTTTGCATTTTGGAGTTGCCCGTTGGTCCACATGCAGGGGGCCACCGTCGCATAGACCCTCCCCAGGCCAAGCCGAAAGGTCACCATCGTTGGAGTGCCCGACCGGAGTGTCGTGATGGCAGTTGGCTCGGCGCCCGCTTCGGCCTCGACGGTGTCCATCAAGGCGCCGGTTGCGTCACAATAGATCTCGCTGCCGCGCGGGGCAAAGTAGCGGTCGCTGACGATGACGTGAGGGGCACCGCCCCGGCTGGTATCGAGACGCACGCCCAGCGCTGCGTTGAGCGCCGGGGCGGTCTGGGCATTGAAGACCAGCGTCCCGCCACTCCGCACGAACTCCTTGATCGTGAGGGCATCCTGGTCCGGAATCTGGCGCGCGCTCAGCACAATCAGGCCCCGCGTGTTGCCTGGGATGACAAAGGGTGAGGTTGCCCGCTGTCGCTCGATGCGTTCGGGCGCATATCCGATCTCGCGCAACCACTTGCCAAACGCCCACAGACCCTGGTTCGTCCGGTTGTCATAGCTGTTCGTGACGGCCGGAGTGGGTCTCTGCGCCGCGATCGGCGTCGCCATGAGAAAGGCAGCCAACAACGCCAGCACACAGGTTGACCAACGCAGGATTCTCATGCGCGGCCTCCTGCGGGTACTGGTGCCGGCGCGGGCTCGGACAGCTGCCGGGCCGTCTCGATGTTGGCCTTGAAGGCGTCAAAGCGCTCGCGCACGAGCGGCTTGTGCCCGTACCAGACCGGATCAAACGTGTCCACCACCGGCAGCAGGCTGTCCTGCAGGGCGGGGCGCGACCCGAGCGCGCGCAGGATCTCGCGGTTGGTGCGGCTTGGGTCAAGGATCAGGATGCCGCGCTCATCGAGCAGGGTCAGGGTGGCCAGATACAGTTTTCGCATCGCTTCGCGCATGTCCCCGTCGTCGGCATGCTGGGTGGCCTCGACCAGCACGGCGTCGGTCTGGGGCGTGCTGGATGCTGCGACGGTCTTTTCACGCCGAATCCGCCCGCGCAGGAAGGCCACGACCGCTGCCAGGACGAGCGCAATCGCAACCACCGCGACCACGACCAGAATGATGTTCCCGAGCGTGACGAGAAAGGAGACATCCGGGAGTGGGGAGGAATCCCTCACGGGCGTATTCGGCGGCGGCGGCGCAACCGTGGGATTCATGCGCGCCAGGATCTGACGCAGCCGCTCCAGTTCCTGTTCAGGGGTCATCGTCGCGCCTCCACCGCCATCTGCAGGTCAAGGCCCTCTTTGCGCACGCGCGCCTCGAGATAGGCCAGCACCCGCGAACACGTCGGCCAGCTCGAGAGGCAGACGATCATGGTCGCCAGCGTGCCAAACGCGAGCACCGTTTGGGTCGCTTCGTTGACTTCGGCAAGAAAGCCGAGCAACACCTGCAGCAGGATGGGCAGCACGTGCGCGACAAACAGGACGACCATCGAGCAAAAGGCATTCGCCGCCAGGCGCATGCGCAAGCCCTGCGTCAGGGCCGCCGAGCGGCGCAGGGCGCGCCACGGTGATGCCCCTTCCAGCACAACGACTTCGAGGGCAAAGGAAAGCATGCACAGAATCGGCAAGCCCGCGAAAATGGACAGCAGCCAGCCAAACGGCAGCAGCCAGGCCAGGAGCGCGGCCGCCTCGAGGAGACGCAGAAGCAACGCGGCCGGGAGGGCTGTCAGGGCGCGGCGCCACGTCACGGCCACGGCCTGGCGCACGCCCAGCGGCGCAGCATCCAGGACCTGATTCGCAATGACCCGGGCGGCGGCCGCCTGCGGAAAGGCGTGCAACGCCCCCAGTGCAAGCGCACCCACAAACGGCCACGGCTGCGTGAAAACCAAGGTGGGCAGCCCCGTCAGCGTTAGATTGAAGGACCAGAGCGGCAGACGGGTGAGCCACGGCAGCACGAGCACGATCTGCAGGAGCAAGACCGGTGCCCCAAACAGCAAATGAAGCAGCGTCAGCGTCCCCCATCGCGCGCGCATGAGCTTGAAGGGCACATCCAACAGCTCGCTCGAGGTCAATGGACGCAACCAGGCCAATGGCATCATCGCCGCGTCCTCCGTCGCGCAAAGACCAGCAGGTAGGCATACAACGCCACGCCCGTCCCAACGCCCAGGGCGACCTTGATCACCGGCGGAACGACATCGGACGGTGAGACAAAGCCCTCGATCAGACCGGCGACGACGAGGGTTGGCGCCGTTCCCACCATGAACAGGACGGCGGTCCGGCCCATGCGCCCCAGCGCGACGGCGCGGGAGGACAGACCCGGTTGCAGCAATGTGCGGCCGAGCGCCAGCCCGCACGCCGTGGCGAAGACGATTTCATTCAGCTCCAGCACGCCGTGTCCGACCACAAATTCGGCCAGCGGCCAGGGGTTCGCCACCGCGGCCGAATATCCGAAGATCGCGCCAAGGTGAAAGCCGTTGAGCAGCGCGAGGTAGACCGTGTAGAAGCCCCCCGTCATGCCTCCTGCAAAACTCATGAGGGCGATCCGCAGGTTGTTCGTCATGATCGTCGCCGAACCGACCTGATTTATCCCGTTCAACTGCTTCCACCACTGCACGCCTTCGCGGATACGGATGGTCAGCGAATACCCCAGTACGGAGACGCCGTCATCGGGCCGGACATACACCATCGCGAAGGCAAGCAGGGCGCTTCCGAAGAACAGGATTGCAGCAGCGATGACGTAGGGCCGCAACTCGACAAACAAGCCGGGCAGCGTCTCGGCATAGAAGCGCGCGATCGAACGCGCGACGGGCTCGTGGGAGCGATACAGGGTCTGCGCCGCCGAGGCCGTCAGCGCATTGAGGTAGCGCGTCATGCTGTGGCGGCCAAACTCACGCTGCGCGTAGGCGAGGTCGTCGGACACGGCGCGATACAACGTGGCGAACTCCTGCGCCTCAGACGACGCCAGCCCACCGGGCTTGCCCGCCCTGGGGACGAGCTCGGCCAGTCGGTTCCAGTCGCGCACCCGCCCTTTGATAAACGCTTCAGGATTCATGTCTGATCGGCACGTTGCGCCTGCCGCTCCCGGCTGGCACCCGTTTGCGATTGTAGTCCCACCCCGGCCAAGACTTGACAAAAACTTGTTGGACAGTTCGACAGGCAGGTCGGCGGGGCTGGGCCATAATGGCCGCCATGACACGTCGATCCCGCCCCGGAGGGGATGCCAATGCCGCGCTGGGGGTGCTCACCGCGCGCCTGCCCGAACACATCGCCCTGCGCTACGAAATTGCCGATATCGGCACGCGCTTCTACGCCCACCTGATCGACATGGCGCTGTTGACGACGCTCAAGGTCGGTCTGTTCATTCTGGTGAACGTACTATCCGTGAATGCCAACCTCTATGGCTACGATTGGTACTCTACGGTGCTTGTACTGGCCTACTTTCTGCTGGACATCGGCTTTCTGCTCTTGCAGGAATGGAGGATGAACGGCCAGACTGTGGGCAAGTCGATCCTTGGGCTGCGCACGGTGCGCGACGATGGCAGCGCGCTCACCTTCACCAATGTCCTGCTGCGCAACCTGCTCCGTCCGGTGGACGGCCTGCCGATTCTGAACCCGCTCGGGTTGATCGCGATGCTGCTCTCGCCACGCGCCCAACGCCTGGGCGACCTCGCCGCGCGCACGATCGTCGTCCGCGAATCACAATCGATCAACGCGGTCGGCCTCACCTTCACGTATGCGATGCTCATGCCGGCCCCCTCGGTGGCGATCAGCGGGCAGCGCGCCTTGTCCAACGAACAAGTGCTAAACATTCGCGATTTCCTTCAACGCATGCCGCAGCTCAAGAATGCCCCGGCCCTGGCGCACCTGCTCGCCGAGGAGGCGCGTGCGACGCTGGTGGACGCGGCGGATGAGCTGCGCGGCATGGACGACCTCAGCCTGCTCCGCTACATCGACGCCGCGACCAAGGGATAGTCCAGCACCGCGTCAAAGCCGTGGGCGCGCAGCGCGGCCTCGATATCGCGCTCGCGCGGCGCCCGCAGGCGGCTGAGCGCAGCGATACGCCGGACGTTGCCGGTGACCCCCTTCAGCCCACCGCCGGGTGAGCACAGCAGCGCCACCAGCGCCGCCGCCGTCAGGCGCTCGCCGAGCCGCAGCCCGGTCTCCTCGGCCACCCGCTCCGGGCGGTGCGCGATCCGCGCATCGAGCGGCTGCCCCAACGCGTCAAGACAGGCCACCACGATGACGGCGTCGAGCTCTGGCGGCAACACGGGTTCGTGGTCGGCCGGGGCCTTGATCCACCGCCGCAGCGCGCCATCGGCCTCGACGATGCGCACCGCGTCCAGCGCCGCCAGGGCGCGCACCGCGTCGGGCGCATAACCCTTTGCTTTGACCCGCGTCAGGGGCATGGCACTGTGAATTTCGCCCTCGAACCCGCCCACGACCGCAGCCGCCAGCCAGGCGCTGCGCCACGTACGGTCCTCCGCCAGCAAACGCGCGGCGCGCGCGGCGTCGGGCTCGACCAGCACGCGGTCAAACGCCCCATCCGCGGGGAGCAGGGTGTGCGTGGTGGTGGTGTAGATCGCCCGCTGGCCGGCGTCGAGGCTGTGCTGCATCAGCGTCCAGGCCAGCGAGGTCTTGCCGCCCGCGCCGACCAGCGCGACGCAGCGGCAGCCCGCAAGGGCTCCCGACGCCGACGTCACAGGTGCAGGTCCTCCGCGATCAGGCGGGCGGTGATCTGCGCCGACATCATCACCGCCGGCATCCCCGCGCCGGGTTGCGTGCCGGCCCCGACCAGATACAGCCCGCGCACATCCTCGCTGCGGTTGTGCGGGCGCAGCAGGGCCGTCTGCGTCAGCACCGGCTCGGGGCCAAAGGCGTTGCCGAGGTGGCTGTTGAGCCCGCGCGCGAAATGATCGGGCGTGATGAAGCGGCGCGCGACCAAGCGCGCGCCCAACTCGGGCAGGTAACCACGCGCCTCAAGCTCGTGCAGGGCGCGGTCGGCCAGGGCCGGGCCGGCCGTGGCCCAGTCGATGCCGGAGGCGTTGTTGGGCACGGGGATGAGCGTGTAGCCGGCGTGGTGGCCGGGCGGGGCCAGGCTGGGATCATTGATCGTGGGCAGGTAGACGTAGTGCGAGGCGTCATCCGGCAGCACCTTGCGGTCGAAGAGGTCGCGCAGCAGCGCCTCGTAGCGCTCCCCCAGCAGGATGTTGTGATGGCGCAGGTTCAGCGCCAGCCCCTCGGCGCGGAAACCAAAGTAGCACACAAAGGCGGACATGGACTGACGCATGGACTTGATCCGCCAGTCGGCGTTGATGCGTCGGTCGCGGCGCGCCACCAGGTCGAGATACAACCGCGCATAGTCGCCGTTTGACGCCACCACGCTGGCATCGAGGTGCTCGCCCGAGGCCAGCGTGACCCCGCTGACGCGCGGCTTGCCGGGCCGGGCCGGCGCCGTATTGACCGCCACGACCTCGCTGTTCACGCGCAGCTCGCCGCCCAGGTCCTTGAACTTGCGCGCCAGCGCTCGGACGAGCGCGCCGGTGCCGCCGATGGCGTAGTGCGCGCCCCAGCTGCGCTCGACGAAGTGGATCATCGCGTAGAGCGCGGGGACGGTGAGCGGGTTGCCGCCGATCAGCAGCGGCTCGAAGCTGAAGACGCGCCGGAGCTTGTCGCTGGAGAAATACTTGCGTGTGAAGCGAAAGAGCCCGCGCACGGCGTCCAGCCGCAGCAGGTCGGGCACGACGCGGGCCAGGTCGAGGGGAGTGCCAAAGTAGGTGAAGCCCAGTTTGAGAAAGCCGCGCTCGAAGATCGCCCGCGCGTCGCGCTCGAAGCGCGCGTAGCCTTCGAGGTCCTGCGGGGCGAGCTTGCGCACCTGGGCGCGGATGCCCTCGGGGTCGCCGTCGAAATCAAAGAAGCTGCCGTCATCGAAGAAGATGCGATAGAACGGCACGACCGGGCGCAGGTCGACATAGCGCGTTGTTGAGGCCGGGCGCGTCCCCGCCCCGGCCAGCGTGGCGGGGATGGGCGGGAAGTCCGCGCCGCCGAGCGGGTCCGGCGCATCGCCCAACGCAAAAAGCGCATCCAAGAACCCGGGCACCGTGATGACGGTCGGGCCCATGTCCCAGGTAAAACCGCTTTCGCGCAGCACGCCGGCGCGTCCGCCGGGCTCCCTGTGCTTCTCCAGGATCGTCGTTGGGAGCCCGAGGGCGCGCAGACGGATGCCGAGGGCGAGGCCGCCGATGCCCGCCCCGATGATCAGCGCGCGTGGGGAAGTGCTCATGCCCGTATTGTGGGCCCGAAGTTTTCGGCCGCCGCCATTTTGGTTGACATCCGTCCGCAGCGGGTTAAAATCAGATCAATCTATGTGGAGCTTCGAGGCGTTGAAGATACCCCTGCCAGCTTCGGGCGACCCATACCCGGTTTGGGAAACAAGCGCGCGCACCCTTGCGACGCGCTTTTTTGTTGGCAAGTCGCCGGGCGGTTCCTCCGGGACCGACCCGAATCAAAGGAGTGTAGACAACAATGATTGACTCAAGCTACATCGGCAAGGTCGAGAAAGCGCATCGATACGCCAACGAGCGAGAGCGCTTCACGTTCCTCAACCTGCAGGTCGTCGTGCGCGGTGACAACAGCGAGTATGTGGTCACCTTCGACCATGGCCAGTGGCACTGCAATTCCGAGTATTTCAAGGCGCACGGCTTCGACAGCCACACCATGGCCGTCGAGAAGCTGCTGGGCGACATGCTTTTTCAGGCGGACGGCGAGAAGCCGGCCGCTTCGTAGACCGGATCGATCCGGGTGCCGCCGCGCCAGCCTGTGGGATTGGCGCGGTGGTGCCCGCCCGCCTGGCGGCGCGCTCAGGCGCCGTTTGCGAAGGCCTCATCCGCCCCTGCTAACATCGGGGCGTGGTTCTGAGAGGTGACTCCCGCCGCCGCCGGCGCAACGCCGGCCCCCCCTGGGGGCTGCTGCTGGTGCTGGCCGCCCTCGCGCTGGGCGCCTATGTGCTGATCCAGACGCGCCTGGGCAACGCGCTCAGCCTCATCCCCGTCGCGGCGACGCCCGCCCCCACCCCCACCGCCACGCGCAGCGTCGAGAGCTTTGCCAGGGAAGCCGACGACATCCGCGACACGGGCAACTACCGCAAGGCGCTGCCCATCTACGAACAGGCCCTGCGCCGCAAGCCCAACGACATCCCGCTGCAGTTCCAGATCGTGCGCCTGCTGGTGTTCTCCGGCCAGGCGAGCAAGGCCGAATCGCGCGCCCTCAAGATGGTGCAGCTTGCCCCGCGCGACGCGCTGGCCCGGGCCGGCCTGTGCCTCGTGCAGGACTGGCTGGGCAAGGTGAGCGAGGCCCTGGCAAGCTGCCGCGAGGCGGTGGCCCTCGACCCGGCCAACAGCACCGCGCAGGCCTATCTGGCCGAGGCCCTGGCCGACAACGCCAACTACACCGAGGCCGTCAAGACGGCCCGCACCGCCGTCGAGCTCGATCCTCAAAACGTCGACGCGTATCGCAACCTCGGCTACGCCTACGAGATGGCCACCAACTACAGCCAGGCCGTGGTGTATTACGAGCGCGCCCTGCAGATCAACCCAAACCTGCCGCACGTCCTGCTCGCGCTTGGGCGTGTGTATGCTGCGTTGGGCGTTGGCACAAAGGCCATCTTCTATTTCGATCAGGCCATCTCCGTCGATCCGCTGTATGCCGAGGCATGGGAGCGCAAGGGCGCAACGCACGCCGTGCTGGGCGAGGCGGACAAGGCCCTGGAAGCGCTCAACAAGGCGATCGAGATCGATCCCACCCGCTACACGGCCTTTGCGCGCCGCGGCGAGGCCAACTTCAACGCGCGCCTGTATGAGAACGCCATCGTCGACTACACCCGCGCGGTGACCACCGCGCAGGCCCTGAGCCAGACCATCACCGCCAATGACTACATCTTCTACGGCTTCGCGTATTTCAACGTGTCGGCCGACAACTGCCCGCAGGCCGTCGAGGCCTGGCGCAAGGCGCTCACGCTGATGCCCGCAAGCGACTACGTGCAGGAATACACCGCGTCCGGGTTCCGCAAGTGCAAGGTGACGCGTTGACGGCGCAGGAGCCGCGCGCGCGGGTAGCCGCGTTGTTTGGGCGGGGGCCGGAGGATGCGGTCGGGGCGTACTACGCGCTCGAACATGACGCGCGCCGGACGCGCCTCTTTGTGCATCCACAGGAGGGTGCGCCGCGGGCCGTCGTCGCGGTGTGCCAGACCGGCCTCGATCTGTTTAGGCCACTGATCGTTGTGCGCGGCGAGGGCGAGGCGCTGCGCGAGGCGCTGCGTCAGGCGCTGGTCGCCGGTCGCGGCTATCTGTTCAGCGCCCCGCTCGGCGCGCAGCACGACCTGCTCGCAGTGGCCGAGGTGCGCGACGCGCAGGTCGCCGGCGTGCACGCCCTGCCCGCCGGCGCGTTGAAGCCGGTCATCAACCTGCTCACCGCCGTGTCTCGCACGCCCGATGGCCAGTTCCGCGCCGTCATCCGGGGGCGCGATGGCGCGCCTGCCGCGGAGGCCGGCACCTCGTGGGTGGGAGCGC
>JAIBCK010000129.1 GCA_019694215.1 Thermoflexales bacterium | reverse complement strand
GCGGAGCGCGCCACGCGGACGGCCGCGCTGTTTGAAGGGCTTGCCCTGCTGGAAGGAGGAGCCAAGCAGACGCTCCACTACACCGACGTGATGCCTGCGTTGACCCTCCTCGCCGTCACCCGCGGTGGCAATCACCTCTTCCACCACGTGGTCGGCGCCGACGCGCGCGGCCTGCCGGTGGTGAAGACCGATGCCCTCGAACAGGCGCTCAGCATCCACGCCGATGAACTCCTCTCCCCGGTCTATCTGGGCTGGGTGAAAGGGTATCAGGATGAGCAACGCGCGGCCTTTGAAAAGGCGGCCGCCGCCAGCCCGGTGCTCGGGCGCGTTCAGATTCTGCATCCGCGGGAGGCCTTTGCCGCGGTGGCAGCGGGGCTGCGGAATCCCGCCCACGCAAACTGGCTGAGCTGACCTGCAGCGGCTGCGCCGGGACCCATCATGCGCATCCTACGCATCACCCTGGAGGGCGTGACGGCTTCGTTTCGCCATCCGCACTTCATGCTCGGCCGGCAGCCGAGTTTCGACATGCCGCCTCCGGCAACGATCTACGGGCACCTCAGCAGCGCGCTGGGGGACTGGTTTGATCCTGCCGGGGTGCGCTTCGCCTACGCCTTCACCAGCGAACGCAAGTTCGCCGACCTCGAACACATCCACGTGCTCAGCCGGTCCACAGGCAAGCTAAAGGGCACGGACCTGCCCAAAGTTCAGGAAGGCAACGTCCAACCCTACAGCCGCGAGATCCTCTTTCGGCCAAAACTAACGCTGTATGTCAACCGTCCCGGGTGGATCGATGCCTTCCGCAGCCCGCGCTATGCCGTGGCGCTGGGTCGGTCGCAGGACCTGTGCGCCTATACCGACGTGCGGGAGATCGACCTCGACGCGCGCCCGGCTGCGTATCTCGAGGACACCTTGCTGCCGTTCGACTTCCCGATCAAGCCCACCCAAAGCATTGTCACGCTCATGCCGCGTTGGGTGGATGCCGAGGCCGGGCGCACGGCGGCGTTCGAACGTTACCTACAGCTGCGCGGAAGGATCGCAACCGATGACCCGGGCCTGCTGCTGTTTGGTCAGCCACCAGCGGAGTATCCGGTGGACCCGTTGTCCCCGGTGGTCAACGGCCTGCAGCGAGGCCTGATCTTTCTTTCGTTTGAGGCGACCCGCGTCTCGACTGAGGCTCAGGCCGCATGATGCGACCGACGCCCTGGCCGGATTGGCTGGACGGCGTCTGGGCGAAAAGCCCGGACAAGGGTGCGGCAAACGGCGAGAGCCTGGCCGCCCACACCTGGAGCGTGGCAGAGCGCCTGGCCGACCTGCGCGCGATGAGACCCGGGTTGGAGGATAGGCTGGGGATTCCGGGTCTCTGGGCGGGCCTGTTCTGGGCCGTGATGCTGCACGATACGGGCAAGTGCGCGGCGGGCTTCCAGGCCATGCTGCGCGGTGAGCGCACGACTGCGTTGGCCAGGGCATGGAAGGGACATCGGCACGAGGTCTTCAGCCTGGCCTTTGTGGATGCCATCGCGCCGGCGGGCAACCCATTTCGCGAGTGGATCATTGCCGGGATCGTGTCGCATCACCGCGACCAGGCCCAGATCGCCGCCTGCTACGACCCGATCAACGATGACGATCAACTCGGCGTGACCTGGTCGTCCGTTGATCCCGAGCATGTGAAGGGGATTGCCCGCTGGCTGGCCGAATGTGGCCCCGCCTGGGCGACGGCGTTGGGCATCCCAGAGGCGGCGGCCCTCCTGGTTGATCGGGCCCGGGCCGAGAGCGCACGGGCCCTTGGCCCCAGGCGCATTCGCGTTGCGCTGGACCAATTCGACCGTTATGTGGCCAGTCCCAGGTCGCACATGTTGCGCGTGCCGGGCATCCTGTTGCGTGGTCTGATCACCCAGGCCGATCGCAGCGCCTCAGCCCATGTCGGCAAAATTCGGCCGCTTGCGACCTCTGCCGATGAACTGCGCGCGCGCTGGAGTGGGATCAAGCGGTACGAGACCCATCAGCAAGAGGCTGCGGTTACCACTGGTTCGGCGCTGCTAATGGCCCCGACTGGTACCGGCAAGACAGAGGCCGCGCTGCTTTGGGCGGCCCGCCAGGCAGATGCCCCACGCTTGTTCTACACCCTCCCCTATCAGGCCAGCATGAACGCGATGTGCGGCCGTCTTGAAGAGACCTTTGGCAAAGGCGGTATTGGCCTCGCCCACGGGCGGGCGCTGCTGGCGCTCTACCGGTTGATCGGGGAGGAGGAGCCGGACCGGGAGCGGCAAGCCCGCCGTCGAATGAACCTGGCCCGCCTGCATCATCTGCCGATCCAGATCTGCAGCCCGTATCAAATGCTCAAGGCGATGTATCGGCTCAAGGGCTATGAGGGCCTGTTGACCGACTATGACGGGGCGGCGTTTATCTTTGACGAGATCCACGCCTATGAGCCGAACCGGCTTGCCCTGATTGTCGAGACCCTTCGTTATCTGCGCGAGTCTCATCGGGCCCGGTTTCTGGTCATGTCGGCGACCCTGCCCGGCCTTATCGGCTCGCGGCTGGCGGAAGCGCTGGGAGAACCACCGCTCATTTCCGCTGCGCCGGAGCTCTATGCCCGCACCAGCCGCCACCGGATCCGCGTCCGGGAGGGCGAGCTGTTCGACCCGCCAAACTGGGCGAACATCGTCGCGGCCATTCGGTCGGGGCGAAGCGTCCTGGTGTGCGCCAACACGGTCGCCCGCGCACAACGGGCTAAAGCCTTGCTCCGCGTGGATTTCCCTGAGCTCGAAATTCCGTTGCTGCATGGCCGCTTGAATGGCCGCGACCGGCTCGCACGCGAGGCCCTGGTCCGCGATGCGACCGGATCGAACAGCCCGAATCGCCGGCCGATCGCCCTGGTTGCGACCCAGACTGTCGAGGTCAGCCTGGACATCGACCTCGACACGATCTACACCGATCCGGCGCCGCTGGAGGCCTTGATCCAACGCTTTGGCCGTGTCAATCGGCGTGGCCGGCAGGCTGGCCTCGCCGACGTCCATGTCTTTCGCCGCCCCGACGATGGCCAGCACATCTATGATGCTGGCCTGGTGCAGGCCGGCCTGGCCATCCTGCAGCGGGAGAATGGCAATCCGCTGCGGGAGGACGCCGTCGGTGCCTGGTTGGATGAGGTTTACGCGGGGCCGCCCGGGGTCGACTGGGTGGCCCGCTACGAGACCGCTGCGGCCGGTTTTCGAAGCACGATTGTGAACAGCCTGGTCGCTTTCAACAGTGAGGATCGCCTCGAGGAGCAGTTCTACGCCGCGTTCGATGGCCTCGACGCCCTGCCGGCGCAATTCGAGGCCGAGTACCAACAGCTCCGCGAGGAGGAGCCACTGGCCGCCCAGGAGTTGTTCGTCTCCATCGGAACCGGGTACTATGCGCGCCTGAAGAAAGCGGGCCGAATCCGACGGGCGGCCTTCCCGGTCATCATCGATGTGCCCTATGAAGCCGGTGACGACGGGATCGGGCTCGATCTGAGCGTCCTCTCCCAGCCATGACTGAAACCCTATCGAATCCGCTGACGGCCCATCCGCTGTTCTTTGAGCTGCAGGCCGTCGAGCCGATGCTTCTTCACCGCCACAATGGCAGTGCGTTGCGGGGCATGCTCTATCGCGCCGTGGTCGAGCTTGCGACCGGCGAGGCGCCGGAGGGCGAGCTTGCCTTTCGACCCGATGACCCGGTCCTGCAGCGCTTGCTGGCGACACTGGATGAGGCCGGCCCACGGGGTCAGGATGCGCCACGGCCGTATGTCATCGAACCTCCTGTGGAGGATGGAACGAATCCGGCCGGTCGGCTTCTGCGCGCGGGAGAGACATTTACGTTTGGCTTGACGCTGTTCGGGTCGGCGATGGAGGCGTTCACCGTCATCGTGATGGCGCTCAAGCTGGCCGAGGAGCGTGGCCTTGGCCGTTTTCTGGAGGCCGGCGCGCGTGGCGGTCGGGGCCGCTTCAGGCTGGTGCGGGCCACTGCCCTTAACCCGCTGACCCGCACCACGCAGGAGTTCCTGTCGCCCGGCGAGCGGATTGTGCGGCCACCCACCGTCGTGGTGCAACAGTCCGATATCGCCGCCCAGGTGGCGATCGACCTCGAGGGGCGACCAACCCGGCTGCGCCTGCATTTCCATACGCCTGCGACCCTCAAGACCAAAGGCGAGTTGCTGCGCACCCCGGTCTTCAGCGTCGTCATCCATCGCCTGATCGAGCGGCTGACCGAGATGACGCGTCACCATGGCCAGCCTCCCCTGGCCTGCCTGCCGACGGACCGCGAGGGCCGAAATGCGCTGCTCCATCGGGCGGATGCAGTCGCCCTGGTGGATAATCATTCCCGTTGGACGGAATTGAGCGGCCACAGCGAGCGCACCCGGAGCGCGACCAACCTGAGTGGGATCACCGGCACCGCCGACTACGCCGCCACCGATTTCTCGCCCTTTCTGGAGATTCTGCGCTGGGGGGAGATCGTTCATGTCGGGCAGAACGCAGTCAAGGGCAACGGAGTGCTTCGAATTCAGCCACTCTCCTGAGGACTTCTCCCACATCCGAAGGAGGCGGCCGGACCGATCCTGTTGCACAGTGCTGGCATGCAGCACTCTCCGGAAGCTCCGGCTCCCTCCAATCTGGTCCAACCGCTCGAGACGTTGGTAATCGAGGATTTCGGCGTCTTTGTCGGCAAGCACAGTGAGCGCCTTCGCGTCAGCCTGAAAGGCGAGGTGAAAGTCGAGGCTCCCTTGCTCTATCTGCGGCAGGTCATCGTGAAAGGCCGTGGGGTCAGCCTGTCGACGGATCTATTGCTGGCGTGTGCCGAACGGGGGATTGCGGTACATGTCGTCGGTTATCAGGCCGGGGCATCTCTCTACACGGATGGTCTGACGGGGACGGTCCAGACGCGGCGCTCGCAGTTGCTTGCCTACGATGATACGCGGGGCGTTGAGCTTGCGATTGCCATTGCGCAGGCAAAGCTCCGCAATCAGGCTGGCCTGTTGCGCTATCACGCGCGCAGCCGCAAACAGACCGCCCCGGACACAAGCCAGGAACTCAAGGTCATTGCCGCAGAGGTGGACGATCATCAGGCCGAGTTGGATGACCTGGCCGGGCGCGGAGCGTCGGCGATCAGTGACCTTCGGCCCGCCCTCCTTTCGATCGAGGGGCGGGCTGCGCAGCGCTACTGGAAGGGCGTGAAATGCCTTGTGCCCGGCGAGTTGAACTGGGAGGGTCGTCGACATCGCGGCGCTCGTGATGCGTTCAACAGCGCCTTGAACTATGGCTACGCCATTCTGGCCCGTCAGGTTGAGCAGGCCATCGTTCTGGCGGGTCTCGATCCTTTTGCCGGGTTTGTGCATGTCGATCGACCGGGCAAGCCAAGCCTGACGCTGGATCTGATCGAGGAATTTCGCCAGGCCGTGGTGGATCGCGTGGTCCTGGGGATGGTCAACCGCAGCGTGGCGCTGCCGATGACCGATACCGGAATGCTGCAAGACGAAGCGCGCAAGGCGCTCGCCCACGCCGTGATCGGGCGGATCGAGGAGAGCGCAGAGCCGTACGAGGGCAAACGGCGCACCCTGCGGGAGATCATCCAGAGCCAGGCCCGTCACATCGCCACCGTTCTCCGGGGCCAGCGCCCGCAGCATCAGGGCTTCGTCGCCAAGTGGTGACGGGATCGCATGGCGATGAATTGCCTCGTCATCTATGACGTTCGTGCCGGGCGGGAAGGGAACCGTGTCCGCACAAAGCTGGCTGATCTGTGCATGGACTACGGCATGAATCGCATCCAGTACAGCGCCTTTGCGGGCGATCTGCAGCGGACCCATCAGGAGGAGCTTTTTCAGCGTGCACAGCGGCTGCTGGGAAAGACCGCCGGCAAGGTGTATCTCTATCCAATTGGGGAAGGCGAGTGGCGCCAGCGGCTGTGCCATGAGCGACGCAAGGTCCCTGCCATGGGTGGCGGGACCGGCGGCGGCGAGGGAGTGATATTGAGCTCGACAACTGGCGATGCCCCCCTGGGCACAGGGCTGGCAAGGAGGGAGGGCGAAGATGTTCTCAGTCACTGACCTGAAACAAGCCGTCTATTGTGAACGGATCCCGTATTTTGATCGCTGCCTGCCCGGGCTGTCGGTTCTGAAGACGCCCAAGATGGCCGAGGGGGCGATCCAAAACGAGACTGAGGAGGATCGCGAGCGGCGGCGGAGCCTGCGCGCCTACGGGCTTCAGCGCGGCGCGCGACGCTATGAGGTCGCGCTGGCCTCTGAGCGCCTGGGCCTCAGCGGCGTGCTGGACATGCTGATCACGGTGGAGGAGGATGGTGCCGTGGTGGAGCGGATTCCGGTCGACTACAAGAATGCCGATCCGCGCCCCGGGGGCGTTGCCGGATGGCATGGCAGTGAGGTCTGGCGCAACTGGCGCATGCAGCTGGCTGCGTATGCGGTGCTTGTGGAGGATGCGTGGCCGGACGATCCGCCCGTTCGTCGCGGCTTCATTTACGCCATTCCAGTGGGCAGGGCCTTTGAAGTGGAAATGACGGATGCCTTGCGCGCGCGTGCGCGCGGCCTGCCGGAGCGTTTGCGGGACATGGTCGAGCGTGAGATAATGCCCGAAGCACCCGATGACAGAAGGCGGTGCTCGGCGTGCGAGTATCGTCGCTTCTGCAACGACATCTGAGCGGCGCAACCCGGCGGGGGTTTTCTGCAGAAGATGAGTTTCGCTGCAAAACCGAAAAGGAGCAAAAGGAGGAGGTTGTTTGGCCAGAATGATGCGCACGGCAGCCCGACGGTGCCCCGATTCGAGGGTTGTAGGTCATTTTTGCCACTTCGAAGCAGAAAATCACAATCGGTCCCAAATCACAACGACCGCATGAGGTCACTGAAACGCCGCGTCGCGGATCGTCTTGTAACCGAATCGCAGAGTCCCAAATCACAACGACCGCATGAGGTCACTGAAACGGCGTTGGGAAAACGGCCCTGGCCTACGCTCTCGCTGTCCCAAATCACAACGACCGCATGAGGTCACTGAAACAGGGCCATGGGCGCGAGCTTCGGCGAAATGCCCCGCGGTCCCAAATCACAACGACCGCATGAGGTCACTGAAACTTGACCCCGCGTCGAGGACCGCCGCGGCCTGGTCAAGTCCCAAATCACAACGACCGCATGAGGTCACTGAAACGAGTACTGCGCGGTGATCCTCGAACGTAT
>JAIBCK010000032.1 GCA_019694215.1 Thermoflexales bacterium | reverse complement strand
CCGGCATGACACTCTCCGCCGTCTTTGACCATGTCGACCGCCAGCGTGAGCGCTCGATCGAGCGCCTGATTGAATACGTGCGCCAGCCCAGCATCTCCGCGCAGGGCATCGGCATCGCCGAGGTGGCGGCCCTGCTGCACGCCTTTCTGACCCGGCTCGGGTTCGACACCCGGCTGGTCGAGACGCCCGGGTGGCCGGTGGTCGTTGGGCGCTGGGACCATGCGCCGGGCGCGCGGACCGTGCTGCTCTACGGCCATTACGACGTCCAGCCCCCGGACCCGATCGAGCGCTGGATCTCCCCGCCCTTCGAGCCGACCATCCGCGAGGGGCGTCTGTATGCGCGCGGCGTGGGCGACAACAAGGGTCAGCACTTTGCCCAGCTTCTGGCGTTGGAGAGCATGCTCGCCGTCAACGGCCGCCTGCCCTGCAACGTCGTCGTCGCGCTGGAGGGCGAGGAGGAGATCGGCAGCCCGCGCATGGCCGACTTTGTGCGCGCGAACCGCGACCTGCTGCGCGCCGATCTCGTCATCACCAGCGACGGCCCCGTGCACGAGAGCGGACGCCCAACGTTGATGTTTGGGGTGCGGGGCATCGTCAGCTTTGAGCTCCGCGCACGGGGGGCAAACCGTGATCTGCACTCGGGCAACTTCGGCGGCATCGCGCCAAATCCGATCTGGACGCTCGTGCATGCCCTGGCCTCGCTCAAGGATGAGCACGGTCGGGTGTTGATCGACGGCTTTTGCGACCACGTCATCGCGCAGACGCCACTCGAACAGGCCGCGCTGGCGGCCCTGCCGCTCGACCTGCCGCGGGCGATGCGCGACCTCGGCCTGACCCGCCTCGACGCGCCGGCCGAGCGCGGCTATTTCGAGCGCCTCTCGGCCTGGCCGACCCTGACGATCAACGGCCTGCACGGCGGCTATGGCGGCGCTGGATCAAAAACCGTGCTGCCGTGCGAGGCCTTCGCCAAGTGCGACATCCGGCTGGTCGAGGCGATGACCGTCGAGGACACCTTTGCCCGGGTCAAGGCCCATCTCGCGCGGCATGCGCCTGAGGTCGAGGTGATCTTTTCCGGCGGGATGGAGCCCAGCCGCACCCCGCTCGAATCGCCCTTTACCGCGCCCATCCGCCAGGGGCTGGCCGATGTGCACGGCGAGGACCCGGTGCTGGTCCCGGCCATGGGGGGCAGCCTGCCCGACTACGTCTTCACCAAGATCCTGGGCGTGCCCGCCTTCACCGTGCCGTACGCCAACCACGACGAAGCCAACCACGCCCCGAACGAGAACCTGGAGCTCTGGCGCTTCATCGCCGGGATCAAGACCGGCGCCGCGATGCTGACGCGCCTGGGTCAGGCCGGCGCGAAGAGCGGCGCATAACGTTCTGCAGTCCCAATCAGCGCCTCCTGGTCGGACGCGCCCATCGGCTGGAAGCGTGCGCACGCATCGAGCACGTGGGGGAGGACGTCCGTGTCGCCCACGGTGCAGATGCCCGTCACGCCGGGTTGTGAGAGCGTGAAGTCGATGGCGGCCTGGATGTCGGCGGGCGACTCGAAGGGCTCGTACCAGCAGCTCCGCGCGCGCGGCCGGTCCCCCCACGGCGCGCGTGTGATGGCCTTGATCGCCATGACGCCGATGTCGCGCGCCCGGCAGGTGGCGAGCAGGGCTTCCGCGTTGGCGCGATAGACCGGGTTGGCGTATTGCACGAAGTTGACCGGGAAGAGCACTGAGTCGAAGTCGAAGCGGTTCAACGCCTCGCGGAAGACGGCCGGGCTGTCAAAGCCGTGGCCGGTGATGCCCAGGTAACGGGTGAGCTTGCGGTCACGGGCCTCCCGCAGCGCGTCCAGCGCGCCGCCGGCGCGGGTGGCTTCATCCAGTTGTGCCATTGTCGTGACGGCGTGGATCTGATACAGGTCGAACGCCTTCACCTGCAGGCGGGCCAGCGAGCGCGAGAGCTCGGCCAGCGCGCCCTCACGGGTGCGCTCCTGAGTCTTGCAGCCGAGGAAGAAGCGCTCGCGCGTGCGGGGCATCCACGGGCCGACGCGCGCCTCGGCCTCGCCATACGAGGGGGCGATGTCGATGTGGTTGACGCCATGGTCGAGGGCCAGTTGCATGGCGGCATCGACCGTCGGCTGCGGGACACGGCCAAAGGCCGCGCCCCCCAGAATGGCGATCGTGCTGAGGTGGCCGGTCCGGCCAAAGCGTCGTGTGAGCATGGCCGGATGATAGCGCGAGGCCGGGCCGTGCGTCGTCGCGCGGCCCGGCCTCGTGTGATGCCTCGGTTTGACCGGCTCGCGCCAGCCTCTAGCGCCAGCCCTTGCGGCGGTTGCTCCCCGGCCAGCGCGACTTACCGCGCTCAAACGCCGGGGCCTTGCGCACGGAAGGCCCGGCCTGGGGCGGGCGTGGCGCGGGCGCATGCGCGTGGGGATGCGCCGGGGCGATCTCGGGCACGGCGGCGTAGTCAAAGCCTTCGAGCGTTTTGCGCTCGATCGGCGCCTTGAGCGCGCGCTCGATGTCGCGCACCATCGCGTTGTCCTCGGCCGTGACCAGCGTCATCGCGTCCCCGTCGCGCTCGGCGCGCCCGGTCCGGCCGATGCGGTGGATGTACGTCTCGACGGTGTCAGGGATGTCGTAATTCACCACATGCGTCACGGCTTCGATGTCCAACCCGCGCGCGGCAATGTCCGTTGCAACCAGCACCTGCAACTTGCCGGCGCGGAAGTCATCCAGCGCGCGCTGGCGCTGGTTCTGCGACTTGTTCGAGTGCAGCACCCCGGCCGTGAACCCCGACTTCGTCAGCTGCGTGAACACGCGGTTGGCGCGGTGCTTGGTGCGGGTGAAGACCAGCACCGAGTACGGCATGTAGGTCTTGAGGAAGTGCGTCAGCAGCCCCGTCTTGAGCGACTGTGGCACGGGGTAGAGGGCGTGCGCGATCGTCTTGACAACGCCCATCCCGGCATCGACGCGCTCGGGGCGCCGGGTGACCTGATCGGCCAACGATTGAAGCTCCGGCGCAAACGTGGCCGAGAAGAGCAGCGTCTGGCGCTCGCGGGGCAGCCGCTCGACGATGCGCCGCACCGAGGGCAGAAAGCCCATGTCGAACATGCGGTCGGCCTCGTCCAGCACCAGCACCTCGATCCCCTTCAGCACAGCGGTGCCCTGTTCGATATGATCAAGCAGACGGCCCGGGCACACCACCAGGATCTCGACGCCCTCGCGCAGCGCCTTCTCCTGCGGGTTCATCCCAACGCCGCCATAGATCGTGGCGGAACGGATGCGGCTGCCCTCGGCGAACTCGCGCACCGTGGTGTGAATCTGCTCGGCCAGCTCGCGGGTCGGGGTGATGATCAACGCGCGCGACTTGCCCAGTTTCTCGGGCGCGCGCAGCAAACGATCCAGGATCGGCAGCACGAAGGCGGCCGTCTTGCCGGTGCCGGTTTGGGCGGTGCCGATCAGGTCCTTGCCGGTCAGCGCCGGTGGGATGGCCTTGACCTGAATGGGCGTTGGCGCCTCGTAGCCCGCGCGCGTGATGGCGCGAGCAAGCTGCGGATGCAGCTTGAAGTCTGAAAAATGCATGTGCGAAACCTCTCTCTTGATGACCAGCCGGGTGCGATTGCGATGAACATCCGGAATGGCTGGCGCAGCGCGACGGGCAAGCTGCCCGCCTCGCACTGCCGGAGGCGCACGCGGAGAAGAACGTTCTCCCCCTCGAAAATCGAGCCGGAACTATATCACCCGATTTCGATGGGTCAGGGTTTTGGTGCCTCACGCACAATGGCACCCTCCGGCGGCTTGAAGCCGGGGCCAAAGCGATACACCGCCTGCCAGGGCACGTAGCGGCTGACGAGCTTCTCGGTGGTGGTCTTGCCGTCCTTCTTGAGCGTGCGCTCCAGAGTGATCGTCGCGCCATCCACCGCGTAGTCCACCTGCTTGACGGTGTTGGGCGCCATCTTGCCTTCGGGATCCGGCTCGTAGATGTCCGGCCCGTGCGCGACGACGTTGCTGATCACCGCATTCGAGAACGAGACGGTGCGGTTGTCGGGCATGCCATAGAACTTGAAGGTCAGCGTGGCGTTGACGCCGTCGTAATATGACTCGATCAGGAGATGGCCCTTCGTGTCATTGACGAACTTCAAATCGACATACGGCTCGAACACGGTGGCGTCCAACCCCGGGCCCATCCCGCGCTCGTAATAGCCGACGCGATAACCGTGTGGCAGACGCTCCGCGATGGGGAAGCCGGCCTTGAGTGCGGTCTGATACGCCGTCGTCGAAACCTGGCACACGCCGCCACCCACGCCCTTGATCGTGCGGTCGCCGATGATCACCAGCCCTTCCGCGAAGCCCTCCTCCTTGGAGACCTCGCCCAGAAAGGCGTTGAATGAGAACGTTGCGCCGGGCTTGATCACGACGCCGTGAAAACGCGAGGCCGCGACCTTGACGTTGGTCATGCGCTCGGCGCTCGATCCCTTGAAGTAGGTGGTGCCCGCCGAGACCAGCCCGGTGATGCCAAGCTGCTCGGCAGTGGCGGTGGCGCTGATCTCCGGCGGCGTGAGCGTGGCAGCCGCCACGGCGGCGTGCGTGCCCTCGCTCAACAACGCCTTCTCGATCGCATCGAGTGTGGCCGCGGCATTGATCCGCCGCTCAGGTTTGCCCGGATCGATCACTGTCAACTGGTGGGTCTTGTCATCAAAGACGAAGCGGGCGTTCTCGGCCGTCCCGGTGATCAGGCTGGCGAGCGGCGCAATGAGCGGGGTGAATTTGTCCCGCCGGATGCGCAGCTCCAACCCGACCGAGTTGTCCGCCTGCGGCACTTCGGTGAGCTGGACATACCCGGGCAGGTCCGCGGCCTTCAGCCGGAAGGCCTCGCCATTGGGGAGGGCCTTGCCATCCTTGTCCCAGCGCGGGGTGGACACGACCAGATCACCGCTGACCAACCGCCGTGCAGCGGTCAGCGCCGCGCTCGCGCTCGACACGCGGGGCGGCACGCTGCGCATCTGCAGGGTGACCTCCATCGCGCGGCCTTCCGTCGCCGCGCTGCGCACCACCGCCAGCGCCGCCGCGATGTTCAGCTCCTGCCCGGCCTCCGCGGCGATCTCGCGCGGTTGTCCCTTCTCCCACACCAGCGCGGCATCGCGGGGCGCGCGCTGCACATCGCGGGCGATGTCATTGATTCGACGTTGTGCAGTGGCTTCATCGATGGCCACCACGGCGGCGACCTCGTGACCGCGCCACCAGGCCAGGGCCTGCTGCTTCAGGCGCTGGCCGAGATCGCCCTCCCGACCCACCCGCATGGCGTTGGCCGTGGTCGCGCCGGCATCCAGCGAGGCGCCGAGATCCGACGGCTTGACCACGCTCTGCCGGTCGGCAAAGCGCAGTGTGACATTGGCATTCTGGAAATAGCCGGTGCCATGGGCCTGCGCGATGCGGAAAATCTCCTCGGCCCGCATCCCGCCCACATCCGCGCCCTGCACGCGCACGCCCGGAAAAGCCCGCTCCTGATAGGCCATCTCGAAAAAGAGCAGCCCGGCGGCGGCCATGACGAGCGGCACCAAGAGCGTCGCACCGAGAAGGTACAACGGATTGATGACTGCGCGGACGATCGACCACAGCCGGCCCATGTTGCGGGATTCTAGCAGCGGGGGCCAAAAGAGGCCGACGCCCACCCTCCGCCTGAGCGTCGTCTCAGCGACGACCGGCCGCTACAATCCAAACCATGCTGCCCGCCACTGAGTTCGTCCCCCTTGGCCGCTGGGTGATGATCGTCGATGACGACATCGAAACCACCGTCTTCCTCGAGATGGAGGCCGCCGGCGGGCTGTCCGGGCTGGTCGAGTCCGAGGCCGACGACCAGCCGGAGCCCTTCAAGGGACGCTTCACCTGGACGCCGGCGCGCCGCGCGCTGTGGCTGCACTTCGAATTCGAGGACGACGAGCCCGAGTCCTTCGAGCTGATCTTCGAGGGCCGCACCAAGGATGGCTTTGTCGCGTTGGACGATGAGCAGGTCGCCTACGTCTTCATGCCCGCGACCTGATGGCCGATCACTGACATGCCAAACCCCCTGGCTGCGCTCAGCATTTCCGAGCGACGGCGCGTCGTCAATAGCGCCCTGCGGCTGATCGCCGCGCGCCGCTGGCCGGCGCTGGGGGAGCACATCCTGATGCAGCTGCCCGAGGTCGGCCGCCAGCGCGAACAAGCCGGCCACCCGGATACCCCCAGCGGCACCGGTCAGGCGGTGCGCGATGTGATCACCGCCGCGATCGAGGGGCTTCGCCCGGACGCCACCCACGCGCCGGATCCGGCCGACCGCCGCTGGCGCTCGTATCTCATCCTGCGGCAGTGCTTCATCGAGGGCCGCCCGCGCAACATCGTCGCGGATGCCCTGTTCATCGAACGCGGCACCTACGACCATGAGCAGATGCGCGCGATCAACGAGCTGGCAGCGCGGCTGGCCGAGCAGACCGAAGCGCCCGCGCCACCGCCTGCACCGCACCGCCGCGCCGCGCCGCCCCCACCGCTCGAGGACATTCTGGGCCGCGCTTCCGTGCTCGAAGCCATCAAGGCCCGCCTGGCCGGCGGCGCCCGCGCGTTGGCCGTCTTCGGCCTGCCCGGGATCGGAAAGACCACGCTCCTGGCCGCCCTGGCCAACGACCCGGATCTCGCCGCCCGCTTCCCGGATGGCATCCTGTGGACGGCCCTCGGCAGCCAGGGTGATGCCGGCGTTGCGCTTGCAGAATGGGCCATTGCGTTGGGCGCGCCGACCCACGAGATCGGTGGAATGTCCGACTTGACCGGCCGCGCGCGGGCCGCGCACGATGCCATCGGCAACCGGCGCGTGTTGCTCATCGCCGATGACGTGTGGGAGCCGGCCGCCGCGCTGGCCCTGCGCATCGGCGGCCCCGCCAGCGCCTGCATCATCAGCACGCGCTCGCCCGCCCTGGCAGTCGATTTCGCCGGGCCGCATGCGCTCCCCCTCGACGCGTTGGGCGACGAGGACGCCCTGGCCCTGCTCGCGCGCTTCGCCCCCGAGGCCGTCACCGCGCGGCCCGAGTCCGCCCGCGACCTGTGCGTCGCCGTCGGCGGCCTCCCGCTTGCGCTCACCCTGATCGGCAGCCGACTTCGCCACGTAGGGCATGCCGGCCAGCGTCGGCGCATCGCGGGCGAGCTCGACCGGCTGCGCGAGACGGGCGCCCGGCTGACGCTGGCCCGCCCCGAGGGCCCGCTCGAACGCCGCCCGGGTCAGGACCCGGACAGCCCGACCACGCTCGCCAATGTCATCGCGCTGAGCGACGAGCCGCTCGATCCGCACGCCCGCGCCGCCTGGTATGCGCTCTCGGTCTTCCCGCCCCAGCCCAACAGCTTTCCCGAGGCGGCTGCACTCGCCGTGGCCGACACGACCCCGGCCACGCTCGATGCGCTGATCGATGCCGGGCTGCTCGTCGTCGAGCCGGGCGGTCGCCTGCGCATGCATCAGACCATCGCCGACTACGGGCGCCTGCGCCTGGCCGCGGACCCGGCCACCGCCGCAGCGGTCAACGCGCGTTTTACAGACTATTTCTCAACGTTGTGCGAACAGGCGGCCGATCAGCCCGAGCGGCTGGCACCCGACCTCGTCAACATCCTGGCGGCCCTGGACACCGCCTACACCGCCGGCCATGATGCCGCCCTCATGCGTGGCGCGCTTGGCGCCTCACCGTTGTTGCTCATCCGCGGTGAATACGCCCTGGCCGAGCGCCACCTCCAGCGCGCCAGCCTGGCCGCCGAGCGGGCCGATCCGCGCACCCAGGCGGCGACGCTCATGCACCTCGGCTTCATCCGCGTCAAGCGCGGGTCGTATGGTGAGGCCACGGCCCTCTTCGAACGCGGCCTTGCCCTGGCGCGGGAGGCCGATGATCGCGCCCTGTGCGCGACGCTGTTGCAGCACCTCGGCCACGTCGCGACCGACCTGGCCCGCTACGACGAGGCCCGTCTGCGCTATGGCGAATGCCTCGCCCTCGCGCGCGCCGAGAACGATGTCCGCCGCATCGTGGAGGGCCTCTTCTTCAAGGCCCTGATGCACGACCAGCACAGCGATTACGGCGAGGCCGAGCGCTGTTTGAACGAGGCCCTGCCGCTGGCCCGCCAGATCGGCCACCGCGAGTTCGAGGCCAACTGCCTCTCGGGTCTGGGCGTGCTCGAGTGCAAGCGCGGCCAGGTCGAGCGTGGGCTGGAGCGCGTCCGGCAAGGCCTTGTCATGGCCCGCGCGATCGGGCACAAGGAAGGCATCGCCGTGAGCTGCTTCGTGCTGGGCTTTGGCACCCAGAGCCTGGTGGGGGAGCGCGCCGCCGAGACGTATTACATCGAGGGGCTGGCCCTCGCCCGCGAGATCGGCCACTCGCGGCTGATGGCGATGCTGCTCGCGGCGCAGGGTGAGCTCATCGCGAGGCGCGGACCGACCGCCGCAGCGCAGGCCCGCCTGATGTGCGACGAGGCCGTCGAGATCGCCCGGCGGGCCGGGCACGGCCATGAGCTCAGCTTTGCGCTCGAACAGCGTGCCTCGATGACCGGGATGCTCGGGGATCCGGTCGCCGCACAACGGGATTGTGCCGCCGCCATCGCCGAGGCCCGCCGCATCCGCAGCCCGGAGCGCGAAGCCTTCGCCCAGGCCCGGCTGGCGGCCAATCAGGCCCGCGCCGGCGCGCACGGCGCCGCCGCCATCACGGCCGCGCGCTGCATCGCCACGCTCACCCGCATCGGCTACGGCCTGGCGCCGATCCTCTCGTATCTGCGCAACGCCCGCGCAATCGAGGATGCCGCCCGCGGTGGCGCGGCACGATAATCGGCGCATGGGCTATGACCTCGCCATCACCCGGGCGACGGCGATCACCGCCGACGCCGCCTTTCCCGCCACCGTCGCCGTCTCCGAGGGACGCATTGCCGCCCTGCTCGACCCACGGGCGCAGGTCGACGCAGAACGTTTGATCGAGGCGCCGGGCTGCTATGTCCTGCCCGGTGGGGTGGACGCCCATGCCCACCTCAGCCTGCACACCGGGATCGGGCTGAGCGCCGACGACTGGCGCGTCGGGACGGGCGCGGCCGCGCTCGGCGGCACCACGACGATGGTCGACTTTGTCGAGCCCACCCCCGGTCAGCCGCTGCTGGAGGCGCTCGCCGCGCGGCTCGAGGAAGCCAGCCCCGCCGTCATCGACTACGGCTTTCATCTCAGCGTTTTGCCCGATCTGGACCCCGGCCCGACCGGCGCGATGCGCCGCCTGAGCGATGCCCGTTTGCGTGAGCTGCGCGGCGCGCGTGGTGCCGGCCTTGCCACCTTCAAGCTCTACCTCGCCTACGCCGGCAACATGCTCACCGATGGCGACTTCGTGCGCGTGCTGGCCGAGGCCGCCGCGCTCGATGCTCTGGTGTGCGCCCATGTCGAGAACGGCGACGTCATCGAGACGCTGCGTCAGCAGGCCGCGCTCGATCTGGGCTGGGCGCGCCAGCGCGAAGGCCGGCCCATCGCCGACCTCGGCGCGGCCATCCTGCACGCCCTGACCCGTCCGCCCGAGAGCGAGCGCGAGAGCGTTGTGCGCGCCATCTCCGCCGCCGAGCTGACCGGCGCACGCATGCTGATCTTCCACCTCGGCGCGGCGGCTCCGACCCGGGCGCTTGGCGAGGCCCGCGCCCGCGGCGTCGACCACGTCTACGGTGAGACCTGCGCCCACTACCTCACCCTGACCGACGACGCGCTGCGGCGCGAGGACGGGCGATTCTGGATGTGCTCACCGCCGCTGCGCTCGCAGGCCGATCAGGATGCGCTCTGGCAGCAGCTGCGCGCCGGCATTATCGACGTGATCAGCTCCGACCACTGCCCTTTCTCACGCGCGCTCAAGGATGCCGGCCGCCAGGACTTCCGTCGCGGGGCCAATGGCATCCCCGGCATCGAGCCGCGCCTCTCCCTCATCCACCATTTCGGCGTGCGCAGCGGACGCCTCACCCTGTCGGACTGGGTCCGGCTGTGCTGCACGCGTCCGGCCACCCTGCACGGGCTGCCCGGCAAGGGCACCCTGACGCCGGGCGCGGACGCCGACCTGGTCGTGTTCGACCCACAGCTCCGCAAAACGTTGGAAGCCGATAGCCTGCATTCGGCCGTGGACTGGTCGCCCTACACCGGCATCACGCTCGAGGGTTGGCCGCGCCATGTGATCAGCCGCGGTGAGCTCATCGTGCGCGATCAGACCTTGCTCGCCCGTGACGGACGTGGTCGCTTCCTGCGCCGCTGACGCAGCCCGAAAAATGCGCGCGGGGAACGGCGTCACCGTTCCCCGCGCGTTTGTCTGATTGCCTTGCCGTCAGGGCTCGACGCAGAAGAATTTCTCGTTGTAGCCGACCGTCTGCCCCTGCTGGTTGATGATGTACAACTCAAGCTTGTACTCACCAATATCAAAGTCATTGCCGCTGCGGCCGAAGATGAAGTTGTCCGGGCCGTTCGACCCGTTGGTGGGGAAACGCCCGGTGCCCTTGCTGCCGGCGGTGCTCGAGCAATGGCCGGTGGAGGGATCGATGTGCAACTCGATGCCGCCGATGCCAAAGATGTTCCACTTCAGCGACAAGTCCGGATTGGTTCCCTTCTTGAATTTGAAGACCGAAGGGTGCCCTCCCACGTATTCCAGATCCTGCTTGGCGCAGAAGGTGTAGTTCGAGTTGCCTGTGATCACCGCCTTCCAGTACGGATTGCTGGCCGTGCAGCTGTCCGAGGCCACGGTTCCGCCACCGCCGCTGCACGTCCCACCGGGCAGCGCCGCGTCGACCTGGATCGTCACGACATCCTCCTGCACCGCGCCGGAGTTGTTTGTGACGCGCAGGCGGATGGTGCGCGCGCTGGTGATGCAGTCGACGACCACCGACATGGTGCCGCCGGCGGCCTTGTAGCCGCCGCCGTCGCCCTTGTCAAACAGCGCTTCGCGGATGTTCTGGACGTTCCAGCTGGCCACGACCGAGCCGTTGTTGCCGACCTTGTTCTTGTCGACGCTGAGGTTGCCCGTCGTCACCCCGGAGACCGGCGGGGTCGTCGCGGTTGGGATCGGCGTCGGTGTGGCGGGGGGCAGCGTTGGCAGCGGCGGCGCGGCGGCCACGGCGGTCTTGTTGGCCGCGTCGTTCGCCTGCACCAGCTCACCAAACACCCAGCCCACGCCATTGTTGAAGGCGATCTGGAACCAGGTGCCAGCCTCGTTGCGCCCCTTGACCACGGCCTTGTCGTCCTTCTTGAGCTGGCCCAGCGTGCGGTATGCCGTGTTTGGCCCCTCGCGCACGTTGACGAAATCGTTGACCACGGTCAGGCTCGGCGCATCCGGGGTCGCCGTCGGCGCGGCGACCGTCGGGCCAGCCGTGGGCTTGGGAAGGTTGGCAACCGTCGGTTGTGCAACGGCGGTTGCGGTGGCGACGGCGCCCTGGGCGTTCAGCACCACGAGATCGGACTGCCCCAGCAGCTTCTCATCGGGGTTGTACGCCTTGAGCTGGATGCTCGCCGTTCCGGGCTGCAGGGGCGTCCATTCCACTTGCCCCGGGAACTCGGCCACGCCCTTCTTGGGGTCCTGCGTCCACAGTTGCGCCCAGACCTGGTTGTTGACAGCCACATCGACGCGGCTGATGTTGTCACCGCTCGCCGTCCACTGAATCGCCAGCGACTGACCCACCTTGACCGTGGCCTGATTGGCCGGTGCCAGGATCTTGATCGTGGTCGGTTTCTGCGCGCCAACGGTGCAACTGCTCAGAACCATTGCGCCGGCCACCAGGCCATACAGCGCGCGTTGTCCAAACTTCATCGTTCACTCCTCGGGTCAACGCGACCCTTCCGCCCCGTGGACATAACTACAGCAGGTGCCAGTCCAGGAAGCGCTCAATTCTACGCAGGGCATCCAGCGCATTTTCAGGATGCGCAAAGCCATGCCCTTCGTCGGGATAGGTCTTGAATTCAAAGGTCTTGCCCAGCCTGCGCAGCGCGTCAACCATTTGGAGTGACTCGCCCAGCGCCACACGCGTATCGCGCTCACCGTGCAGGACCAGTACGGGCACCTGGAGCGACGCCGCATCGTTCAGCGGCGATGCCGCCTCATACCGTCGCCCGGCCTGGGAGGGATGACCCATCTGCCATTCTACGTCCTGCCGCCCGGGGTGGTCGCCGCGCGCCCACGAGGTCTTCAAATGGGTGTCCCCGTAGAGGGCCACCCCGCAACGCAGGCGATGGCGATGGTCGCGCGTGAGGGCGAGCCAGGTGAGGTAGCCCCCGTAGCTCTGGCCCCACATCGCCAGGCGATTCGCATCCACGCCACCAAAGTCCACCAGCGCGTCGGCGGCGGCGAGGCAGTCCGCGAGATCGCCGCGGCCCCAGTCAAACAAATTGCCTTCCTTGAGCAGCCGGCCGTAGCCCGTGCTGCCGCGGAAGTTGGGGCAGATGATCGCGTACCCGCGCGCGACGAAGTACTGCCGCACCGGATCCCACGACAGGTCGTATTGGGCGTTCGGGCCGCCGTGCGGATAGATCAGACCGGGCGCGCCGCGCGCGTCCTCCACCCCCTCGGGCAGGTAGACAAACGCAGGGATCTGCCAGCCATCGCCACCGGTATACGTGATGTGCCTTGGCGTGACAAACGGAAATTGCTTTAGCGCGCCGGCAGCTGTGTCCGTCAGCGGCTGCAGAACAGGGGCCGCGCTGTCGCACAGATACAGCGCAGGGGGCAGTTGCGGGCTGTCATAGCCCACCACAAAGCGCGTGCCGGCATCCACCCAGCGTGGGGCGCTGTAGTTGCCGGCCGGCAGCGCCAGCGGTCGGGTCGCGCCACTGTCCGCATCGACGACGTAGATCGGGTCATTGCCCTGATCGCCGCCGACGATCAGCAGGCGCGTGCCATCGGGCGACCACGCGAAGTCCTCGATGTCCTGTTGCAGGCGCGTGAGCTGGCGCAGCCCGCTGCCGTCGGGGCGCATGATCCACAGCTCATCGAAGCCGCTGCGGTTGCACTGCAGCGCGATGCGCGAGCCATCCGGCGCATACACCCCGTTCCAGTACTGTGCGCCGTCGCCGGGCGTCAGCCGCGTGGGTGCGCCGCCTTCTGGTGAAATGACATACAGATCGCTGTGTCGCGTGTCGGTCGGCGACGCCGCATACAGGATGTGGCGCCCGTCCGGCGACCAGGTCGGCCCCGAGCATTCCTCGTCGCCATGCGTCAGCCCGCGCACCCAGCCCCCCTCGAAGGCGACCAGCGCGATTTGCGCGGCCGCACTCTGCTCGGTGGTGAAGGCCACCCAGCGCCCGTCGGGGGAGAGGGCCGGCTCGTAGGCGTCGTAGCGCAGCTCGGTCAGCGCGCGCGGTGGCCCGCCGTCCGCGGCCACAACGTAGAGGTGGCTGACCCCCTCACTGTCATACGCGCCGTAGATCAGCCAGGCGCCATCGGGCGACCAAACCGGCGGCTCATCGCTCCACCAGTTCACATGCGGTCGATGAATCGTCAACCGGCGGGCAAATGCCGGCCCTTCAATGCCCACGACATGCAGCTCGCTGTAGCCGCCGCGGTCGAGGTAGAACGCGACCTGGCCGCTACCGTTGGGCGCGACGGCGTGGTTGTGGGCGCGCTCCCATCCTGCCACGACCAGTTCCGGCCAAAGGCCTTCCGGGACATGGGGATTCGGGAGCGGCAGCGCGCGCTGCCCGGAGTATTCTTCCATTCGACAGCCTATTCTACGGTTGACGCCAAATGGCGATAAGATGCGGTTGTCATGAACCCCACGCTTTATCACATTGGCTTTGGCCTCGACGATCTCGGCCAGACCCCGCCCACCCTGGCATTGCTCTCCGGCGACCCCAACCGCGCCGCCATGATCGCCCGCGACCTGCTGCAGGATGCGAAGACGCTCTCGGAGAACCGTGGGCTGAACAGCTATCTCGCCCGCCTGCCCAACGGACGAACGGTCATCTCGGCCACCAGCGGCATGGGCGGCCCCTCGCTCAGCATCGTGGTGAATGAGCTCTTTCAGGTGGGCATTCGGACGATCATCCGCATCGGCACCACGGGCTCGATCCAGGCCGCGGTCAAGCCCGGCGATGTCGTCATCACGTCGGCGGCCTTGTGCCGGCAAGGTGCGGCCGACGACATCGCGCCGGTGGAATACCCCGCCGCCGCGGATCCCTTCGTCACGGTCGCGCTCGCCAACGCCGCGCGCGAGCTGGGTGTCTCACACGCCGTGGGCTATACGGCCAGCGTCGACACGTTCTTTGAGGGGCAGGAGCGCTCGGCCTCCTCGGCCAACAAGCATCTCCTGCGCAGCCTGCGTGGGATGACCGAGGAATACCGCCATCTCAACATCATCAACTACGAGATGGAGGCGGCGACCCTCTTCAAGATGGGTTCCGTCTACGGATTCCGCGCCGGCTGCGTGTGCGGGGTGATTGCGCAACGCACGGAAGGCGAGTCCGTCGTCATGGAGGCCAAGGGCGAGGCGGTCAACCACGCCATCCGGGTGGCCCTCCGCGCTGCGACGCAGTTCGCCTGATCGCACCGTCACTGCCGCCCGTCGCTTGACCGACTGGTCAGCGCTTTCTGACCAGTCGGCGGACGCGCCATTTGGCCCGGCGATGCAGAATGCGTTCTGAGCCCCTGTCGGCTCGCCATTATTTGCGCATCATGCATGCGCCAAGGACGCGTGGCTCGCAACGGCGTTGAGCATTCCGCTCCCCGAGCCCCTGACAGCGCCACGTGGCACTGGGGGCGCAGGCCCTTCAGGCTCGATCGATGTGAAGCGGTTGCGAGCAATGCGCCAACCCACAACATCATGAAGTCCTCGTATGTCAAAGCCATCGTCCCCATCGTTCTGGGCCTGATCCTGTTGGTCCTGCCCGCGCCGGCCGGGTTGAAGCCGGAAGCCTGGCGCTTCTTTGCGCTGTTCGCCGCCGTCGTGGTCGGGCTCATCCTCGAGCCCCTGCCCGCCGCCGCCGTCGGCTTTATCGGCGTCACCATCGCGGCGGCGTTCGGCATGGTCGATCCCTCATCCACGAACTCGATCAACTGGGCGCTGGCCGGCTTCGCCAACAGCACGGTGTGGCTGATCTTCGCCGCGTTCATGTTCGCGCTCGGGTATCAGAAGACCGGGCTTGGCAAGCGGCTCGGGCTGATCCTGGTCAAACTGCTCGGCAAGAGCACGCTCGGGCTGGGTTATGCCGTCGCCTTTGCCGACCTCATCCTCGCCCCCTTCATGCCGTCGAACACCGCCCGCAGCGGTGGCACGCTCTTCCCCATCCTGCGCAACATCCCGGCCCTGTATGGCTCCGAGCCCGGCCCGACCTCGCGCAAGATCGGCTCCTTCATCATGTGGGTGGCGCTTGCCGCCACCTGCGTCACCAGCTCGATGTTCATCACCGCGCTGGCCCCCAACCTGCTGGCCATCGATGCCGTGACCAAGGGCGTGAAATACACGATCACCTGGCCGGAGTGGGCGATCGGCTTCCTGCCGGCCGGCATCATCCTCATGTTGGTCCTGCCGCTGCTCGTCTACGTGCTGCACCCGCCCGAGATCAAGAAGAGTACCGAAGTCCCCGCCTGGGCGGCCGGCGAGCTCTCCAAGATGGGTGCCATCACGCGCAACGAGCTGATCATGGCCGGCCTGGCCGTATTGGCGCTGGTCATGTGGATCTTCATCGACAGCAAGATCATCAACGCAACGACGGTGGCGCTCATCGTCATCGGCATGATGTTGATTTTGAACGTTGTGCACTGGGACGACGTGCTGAGCAACAAGGCAGCCTGGAATGTGCTGGTGTGGTTCGCCACGCTGGTCACCCTTGCCGACGGCCTGAGCAAGGTCGGCTTCACGGCCTGGATCGGCACGACGGCGGCGGGCCTGTTTGCCGGCGCGAACCCGGTCGTGGTGATGGTGCTGCTGGTAGTGATCTTCTTCGTCACCCACTACATCTTCGCCAGCGTCACCGCGCACGTCACGGCCATGCTGCCCGTCTTCCTGGCGGCCGGCGCGGCGGTGCCGGGGATGAACGTCCCGGTCCTCGCGCTGATGCTGTGCTACTCGCTGGGCATCATGGGCATCATCACCCCGTATGCGACCGGGCCATCGCCGGTCTACTACGGCAGCGGCTTTGTGTCCAAGAAGGATTTCTGGCTGCTCGGCCTGATCTTCGGCGCGATCTTCCTGGTCGTCTTCCTCGTCGTCGAGACGCCCTATCTGTTGATGCTGCACCCGTAGCGGCGCGCAACTCCCACCCTGTCGGCCGGGCCATCCTTGCGGGTGGCCCGGCGCGTTTTTCAGGCCGGCGTCACCCAGCGTCGCTGGGCGGACGAATCAAACATCGCGGCGACGGCGGCCACCCCCGCGCGCCCATCGGCCGCCGTCCCCACCTCGGCGGGCTTGCCTTCGATGGCGTCGATAAAGGAGGCGATCTGCGCGACATACGCGCCCATGCGCGCGGGGCCGAACGCGGTGTTGGCGCCCTCGTGCCCAACGGTGGCTTGCTTGCTCTCGGTGCGCCACCCGCGCTCGTCCGAGACGCGCAGCTCGCCATACGGGTCCAGGTCGATCAGCCCTGCGCTGCCGGTGATACGGATGCGGAAATCCTCGCCCGGGAACGAGGGGGCAGGCAGTGCCCGGCTCGAGAACAGCGTCGCAATCGCGCCGCCCCGCAGCTCGAGCAGGGCCAGGGTCGTGTCCTCGACCTTCAGGTCGGGGAGCAGGGTGCGGCAGAAGGCCGACACCGTGATGACATCGTCGCCGGTGAACCAGCGCATCAAATCGATGGCGTGCGGCGCGCTGTTCAGCACGTGCCCGCGGCTCTCGGGCAGCGCCCACCACGCCCAGTCCCCGCCAAACCCGCCCGCCTTGATGGTCGCCGCATAGGTCGGCATGGAGATCTGAAACACCTCCGGTCGGCCGATTGCGCCGTCCGCAATCAGCGCGCGCGCCGCGGCATTGTTGGCGCGAAAGCGCTGGTGATAGCCCATCCGTAGGGTGGTTTTTGCCCGCTGTGCGGCATCGATCATGGCCTCGCAATCCGCCACGCTGGTGGACATGGGTTTCTCGACCAACGCATGTTTGCCACGCGCCGCCGCCTGCGTGGCCTCCGCCACATGCACGTGGTGGGGGGTTGTGATGACGACGGCGTCGATGTCATCGCGGGCCAGCAGGGCGGCTGCATCCGGTTCGTGGGCGATGGCCAGATCCTGCGCCAGGCCCGCCGCGCGGCGCCCGCCCGCGACGGCGACAAGCTTCGCGCGTTCGGGCAGCGCGCGCACGGCCTCGGCGTGCGTGCGGCCCATGAACCCGGACCCAAGGATGCCAAAGCGGATCGTTGTCATGGCCGCATTGTGTTCGCGGCATCGCGATTCGCGGGGCTGGCCCGTCTCCCGCGGCGAACTGGCGGGTTACTCGACTTCGAGGACGGCTTCGATCTCGAGCGCGCAACCGTGCGGCATCTGCGCCATCCCCACTGCCGAGCGCGCGTGGCGGCCGACTGGATCGCCGAAGACATCCAGGAGCAGCTGTGAGGCCGCATGCATGACGATGTGCTGCTGGTCAAAGGTCTCGGTGCTGTTGACCATCCCGAGGATCTTCACCACGCGGCGCACCCGATCGAGGCTGCCAAGCGTGCGTTTGACACCTGCCAGCAGCTCGAGCGTGGCGTGGCGGGCGGCCTCCTGGGCCTGCTCGAGCGTCAGGTCCCGCCCCACCTTGCCCTTGATGATCACGCCGTCCTTGCGCGAGATGTGGCCGGACACGAAGAGCAGGTTGCCTGTGCGCACGGCGGAGAGAAAAAGGGTGGGGGTGAGGGGGCCCTCGGGCAGGCTCAGCCCCAGCTCCGCCAGCCGCTTGTCGATCGTTCCAGTCGAGGTGTCCATGCGGGTCTCCTAATCGAGGTGATCTTCGTGCGCCGCCTTGACGGCCACATGCGCGTCAGGATGTCTGCGGTTGTAGGCGATCGACGCGACGACCGCCAGCACCAATGCCGCCAGCACGATGGCGAGCGAGGCGACGACGAGGAAGAACTCAGGGTCGGCGACGCCCAGGCTGGTGTGCAGGAAGTCGTGGATCTGCGTGTGAAAGAGTTTCTCGACCACCATCTTCAAACCGACGAAGGTGAGGATGAAGGCGAGGGCCGGCTTGAGGTAATGGAACTGGGTCATGGCGGCGGCGAGCAGGAAATACAGCGCGCGCAGGCCCAGAATGGCCATGATGTTCGACGTGAAGATGATGAAGGGTTCCTTCGTCACGGCAATCACGGCCGGGATTGAATCCACCGCGAAGACCAGGTCGGTGGTTTCGATCACGATCAGCACCAGCACCAGCGGCGTGAACAAGCGCTTGCCGTGCTCGATGATGCTGAAGTGTTCCGCGTGATACTCGTTGGTGAGGGGCAGCACCCGGCGCGCCCAGCGCAAGACGGGGTTGTTGCCGACCTCGGGCTCCTCATCGCCACCCTGGCGCGCCAGCTTGATGCCGGTGTAGATCAGAAATGCGCCGAAGATGTAGATGATCCACTCGAACTGATGCAACAGCGTGGACCCGATCGCGATCATGATGCCGCGCATGACGATTGCGCCGAGGATGCCCCAGAACAGCACGCGGTGGTGATACTGCGGCGGCACGCGGAAGAAGCTGAAGACGACGACAAAGACAAACAGGTTGTCGACGCTGAGCGCCTTTTCCAACACCCAGCCCGTGTAGTACTCCACGCCCTGCTTTGGCCCCAGCCCCACCGTGATCACGATGCCGAACAGGATTGCCACGCCGATCCAGATCGCGCTCTGAACGGCCGCCTCGCGCAGGCTCGGCGCATGTGCCTTTCGATTGAGCACGCCCAGGTCAAGGGCCAGCATCGCGGCGACGAAGATCAGGAAGGCGATCCAGTAGGCGGGATTGGCGTTAAAGTCCATGGGTGATAGGCGGGAAACAAAGGGCGGATGACACGCAGCGTCTTAGCTTATTTTAATGGATTCCGTTGATGGCCGGATCGCGGGTTTCGGTGGCTTCTCGGACCTCGCCGCCCTTGATCGCATAGCCGTCGTATTCGGCCTCGTCCTCGGTAAACGTCCAAGCCCCCAGCGTGTAGGGGATGGCGCTCAACGCCGGCAGCCACTCGCCGTTCAGCTTGCGCGCGATGTGGAGGTGCGCCGCAATCGAGAGGCCGCCGTCGCAGGCCGGATGCCCGATCCGATCCCCGGCCAGGACGCGAGTGCCACTGGCGGCGCGACCGACCGCGCCGACGTGCATGTAGAACACCGACCAGCCCACGCGTTCATCTCCGCCCGGGTGCAGCGACAGACCCACCTCGCCATTGCGACTGCGGGCGATGGTGCCATCGGCGACGGCGAGCGCCCACTCGGGCAGCGGTTGGCATCCCCCCACGCTGGCCGTCGTGAAGTCGACCGCGCCCCAGGGCGCGCCCACCCCCCATGCGCTGTGCGCGCCGCCCGTAAAAAGCCAGGTCTCGCCTTCGGCCCAGGGGAGGCGCAGCTTTGGTTGCTGCGTCCCCGCCGGGACGGGAGGGCCGGCGTCATATTGCGCCGGGTCGCCAAACAGGCTGCGGTAAGTGGCCATGAAGCCACCTTCGCCCATGGCCTGCGCCCAGGTCCGTGAGCCGCTGACGGCGGCGATGTAACTCATCAGCCCGGCTGTTCCCGCATTGACGCCGGCTGGCAGGTCGAGTTTCGCACCACTGTCGAGAGCGACCTGCTGGCGTGTCCCGAGTCGCACGCCGTAGTAGCCCTCGTTCAGGCGGGCCGCCGCCCAGGCCACCTGAAGGTATAGATTTGGTCGTTGTGCGTTGATCTCGCCATACGGATAGAGCCGCGCGTTGCCGGTGGGGTTGGGGTCATCGAGCCAGCCGCCCTGCCACTCCAGCATTGCCAGCAGCAGGCGCGGGTTGACGCTGAACTGGTAGGCCACCCGGTCGATGATCTGCTCCCCGCTCAGCACCTCGTCGCGCACGCGCTCCGAGTAGCGGGTGAGATATCCGCGTCGCCCGTCCAGAAAGGCACCCATGTCGAAACCGGCCGCCGCGGGGCCATTCACCAGCTCGCTGTCCGGGATGAGCTTCATCGCCGGGATGCTTCCGCTGGACTTGCTGGCGCCGAGTGTTCTGTTTGCGTTGGACACCGTGCGCAGCGGCCGGCCGAACGGGGGTGGAGTCGGGGTGGCGGTCGGGGCGGGCGTGGGGCTCGGCCGTGGGCGGAGGAAGTCGAAGACCGAGCCTGCCGTTGCCGTTGGCACCGGGGTGCCGATGGCTGCGACGGGAGTCGGCGGCGTGGGTGTTTCGGGCACCGGTCCCTGCGCCAAGGCGACGTTGGCCGCCACCAGGGCCATCAGGAGCAGCGAACCGACGCGCTTCATGAGGGGGCTATGGTAAACGCTTTCCCGCCGCCAGGTTCAGGGTGTGCGATGCGGCACTTGTGCGCGACGCTGGCGATACAGGATCTCCTCCAGCAGCCGGCGGTTCTCCCGGATGCGGTCAGCGATGAGGGCGGTGGTGCCGAGCAGCAGACCGATCACCAACCCGATGCTGCCAGCGACGAGTGAAGGCACGTTGGCAAACTGCCCATTTCGCGCCAGCCCCAGCACGATGACGCGACCGATCAACACGGCACCGGCCAGCAGGAAGGGAAGCGCAAGGCCCAGGAAGGTCTTCATCGGCTCATAGGCGACGTAGGTTCGCCCGAGCACGATGGCCTGCTGAATCATGAAATCGAACATGTTGCGTTGCAGGCGCGACGGGCGCGGCGTCTCGCGCGCGGTGATGGGCACACTCGTCACGGCCAGATTCAGTTTGCCGGCCTGCACCAGGGTCTGGATCGTGTATGAAAAGAGCGGGGCCACATACAACCGCAGCGCGGCTTCCTGCGAGTAGGCGCGAAAGCCGCTGACGGCATCCGAGACGCGCAGCCCGGAAGCCAGCCGCACCACGCGGCTGCCCAGCAATTGAAATGAGCGCTTGGCCGGCGAGAAGTGCGTCAGCGCGCGCACCTGGCGGTCCCCGATGACGATCTCGGCCCGGCCGGCCACGATGTCAGCCACCAGGGCGGGGATGTCCTCGCCCCGATACTGCCCATCCGCATCGATGTTGACGATGACATCAGCCCCCCATTCCAGCGCGGTATCGAGCCCGGTCTGAAAGGCTCGTGCCAATCCGCGTCGGTTGACATGGCGGACCACGCGGTCGGCGCCGGCCGCGCGCGCGACATCGCCGGTGTCATCGCGGGAGCCGTCGTCGATGACGAGGACGCGCACTTCCTGGATGCCCGGAATCTCGCGCGGGATGCTGCGGATGACATCGCCAATGTGCTCCCGCTCATTCAGTGCGCAGATCTGCGCGACCAGCAAGCGCATAGTTTAAGGAGTATAGCGCTGGAGACTGGCGCGGGCCGCATGCCGCGATGGTTGGTGCCCGTGAAATTCCAGGGGTGCTTTGGAAGTGTTCGACCGTGGGCGTGCTCTACAATCAAGAGATCGCCTACCAAGGTACTAACGGGGGAGGCAGGAACGAGTTCTGGGCGGTGGATTGTGGAGCATAGCCCAGCGTCCGCGTGCAAGGCGCCACAGCCATTTCGTAGCAAAACATGAGTCGACACAAACAGCTGCTGATCCGAACTCCATACCGCCAATTTGGTTGGATCGGGCTCCTGTTGTGTGCCAATCTGTTGCTGAGATTGCCAAACTTGAATGCGCCCATGTGGCTGGACGAGATATTTGGCTACCGACTGGCCCGACTCGGGGTTCCCGCCATTGGTCAAAACAGTTTCACGGATCCACATCCGCCCGGCTTCTATCTTGCAGAGTGGCTGCTAACGGCATTTGCCTCATCCAGATCGGAGTGGATGTGGCGTTGGATATCAGTCCTTGCCAGCACCATCGCCGTAGCCGTGGTTTGGAAAATTGCCCGAAGACACACTGGAGATCGCGTCGCCGTATCGGTCGGTGCGGTCCTTATGACGTTGCCTGCGGTTGGCTATTATTCGCAGGAGGCACGTGCGACGATGACGCTGGTTGCCCTGTCAGCACTGAGCTCCTGGGTGACAGATCGTCTGTTGTCCCAGCATGATCGGCGATTGCAGGTGTTCTGGACGTTGTTGTCGGTAGTTGGTTTGTGGTTTGGCTACTCCTACGTCATGGTCGTCGCGGTTCAGGCTGCATTTCTCGCCGGCCGGCATCTTCGGCGTATTGGGTGGATCGTGTCATTTCTCACAGTTGGCGCTTCGGGACTACTGCTTGTGCCCTGGGCGACAAGTGCGCTACGGAGGGTCTCGCTCGCCAATGCCAGTCAGCAACCTCTGTCCCCGTTGCGCATTGCCGAGGTCCTGTCAAGCAATGATCCAGCGCGATTTGGCGAGAGTGTCCAGACAGTGATTGCCGGAGTGATCGTCTCCTTCTTGCTGATCGTTGCCTTTGGGAGTGTGTTGGTGCGGCCAACCGTGCAGCGGCGTTACTTTGCGGTGCAATTCGTGCTCCCTCTCACAGCGTATTTTGTGTTCTCAGCCGTCTCGGGCATAAGCGTTCCACAATCTGAGGGCAAGCAATTCATCGTTCTTCTGCCATCCGTGCTCGTATTGGTTGGGTTCGCGATTTCAGCTCTCAGGTTACGACTACCTTTGTTGTCCTCGACGACGGTTGGACTGTCTGTTATTCTGCTGGTATTAAACTTAGTAGGTCTCAGAACCTACTGGGGAACCATCAAGAGCCCGGAAGGTGCGCTGATTTCCATGTTGGGAAGTACCGACACAGGGCGAAGACCGGTGATAAGCCTGCATACTTCGCTGAGTTTTGCAACTGGTATGTACCTCCCGACAACCAACCTTTTTGTAAACCCGCAATCTATCGGACACGAACTTACCTTCCGTTACGTGACAGGGGATGAATTCCTTGTGCCAACTGGCCCACGTTCAGTTGTTTCGTTGGACCGAGTTCGCGAGGAACGTCGGCTTTGGCTCGTGGCACCTTCGGGAGTCAAGAGTGAAGCGATCGAGGCGATTGAGGGTGTTTGTGCATTGACCAGCGGACCCGTTGCAGGGCCATTTGCGGCCTTTGACGTGCAGTGCAGCGCACCGGCTCCTTAATCTTCCCGCTCACACTGCGTGGCCCGAAACGACGACGGATCATTCGAGGTTCAAATTGACAACACATGAGGGCGCTCCTCCCAAGAGTTGCAAGGTTGGGGCAATCCTCCTGAATTGGAATTTGCCTGAACAGACGCTGATCAGTCTGGCCGCACTGAAGCGGTCCCGCGTGCTGCCAGAAGCGATACTGGTCGTGGACAATGGCTCATCGGAGGACAACCTGGCGAGGTTGAAATCGCTATGTAGTCCCACTGCCGTGCTCGCGCTCGATCGCAACCTGGGTTTTGCGGGAGGAATGAATCATGGCTTGGAGGCGATGAGTTCTCTAGGACTGGACTACGCCCTGCTCTTGAACAATGACGTGGAAGTCGCGCCTGGCATGTTGCAGGAACTCATCGAAGTCGCGCGGCTCGATCCGCAGGTCGCCATCGTGGCACCGGTAATGAAATTTGCATCGCAGCCGAACGAGATATGGCATTCCGGGACCCGATTTGGTGTGATCACTGGCCTTCCCAAGGCAATCTCACCTGACGCGAAGGCGACCGTGAGATCAGTGGATGTTGATGCCGTTCCGGCAGCCGTGTGGCTCGTTTCACTGAAGGCGTTTCGCAAGATAGGTGGCTTCGATCGGTCCTACTTCATGTACTATGAGGATTGGGATCTCTGCACTCGGATGAAGAAATGCGGGTATGAAATCAAGGTTGCGACGCAAGCTGTGGCGTGGCATGCAGTCTCGGCCAGCACGCGTAATCAGTCGGGTTTCCGTCACGCGCATTTCGCGTATGGCCGAATCAGATTCTATCTATCACGAGGTCGCATCATTTCCCGCCTCATTTGCTTTGTCGCGATATTGACATCGGAGGCACTCGAGCTGGTGAAGTTGACCTTGCACGGGAGATACAACGTAGCGTATGCGCGTATTGGCGGGTTCTGTCGCGGAATCGTGTCAGTCTTCCGGAACAGGGCTACGGGCGCCGATGCTTCCCTGCCCAGAATGCCATAGAGCGCTGCAATGAGCGAAATGCAACAGGGGCGCAGCGACGCCTGCCAGGAAAGGACAGAAACATGATAGCGATGCTTGGACTGCACTCGGCGCGGAATAGCGGAGATGCAGCGTTGGTATCAAAAGCAATAGCGATCTTGCGCAAATACTTCCCTGCCGAGGAACTGGTCCTGTCGGCCAACGATCCTGACAGCTACTCGGACTACGCAGATGCAACCATCGGTTCGGTGGTCAGCAGTGTCTGGAACCTGCGCCGCGGCAACACGTTTCCACGCAAGCTTTGGAGTATCCTGTCTCTCCCGCTGGCCCTTGTGGGTGCCACGCTGTCGTACCGAGTGTTCGGTCGCGCCCTGAAATTCGGTTTGCTGTCGGATCAGATGGCTCTGATAGATGTCATCGCGCGCGCGCGACTGATATTCGCCTGCCCCGGCGGCTATCTGTATGGGCGCGCTGGCGCTGGCGCATTCCTTGGCATGCTCCTTCCGTTCGTTGTTGCCCGCCTGTTCGGAAAGCCCACCATCTACCTGTCGCAGTCGATTGGCCCGTGTCGGAGTGGCTGGCAACGCTGGATGCTGAGATGGATACTGAGGGATGCAGGTCTGATCATGACCCGTGAACGGAAGTCGGAATCGTTCGTATACGAACTCCTCGGCGGCGACTGTCCTCGCATGATCCGAACGCCTGATCTCGGATTTGGATTTCGAGGAGCATCACAAGAAGTAGGGGAAGCGTACCTGCGTGCACATGGTGTTCGGCCTCCGGGCGAATCTCGCAGGATTGGGCTCACGGTCATCGAGCACGGGGTTCAGGTAGGCCGGGAAAATTGCCAGGCGCAGTATGAAGAAGCGCTCTGGAGCGCGATTGACGCCTATTCGGCGGTTGCTGGAATTCCAATTGACCTGATTCTGTTGCCGCAGTGCGCCGGACCCAGCCCCGGCGAGGATGATCGAAATGTGTTCCGTCGAATCTTGGACACCCACCCCGCCAGCAGCCAGATCAACATAATCTTTTTGACGGATCAGCCCTCACTGAATACACTCTGGTCATGCTACGGCAATCTTGACCTGTTGGTCGCCACGCGCATGCATTCTGCAATTTTTGCCTACTGCCAAGGCACGCCGATCATTCCTCTGAGCTATCTCTACAAGATGGATGGCGTCATGGAGGATATTGGCGATGGCCACGTAGTCCTATCAAGTTGCGAGCTCGCCTCTTCCGAACTGCAACACTACCTCCGCAATGGGACAGCCAAGATCAATAATTATGTGAATTGTGTGCGACGGGCCACAGAGCTGTCAGCGAGCATCGATGCGTCCTACAAGATGGAACTGTCCCAAGCTGCGTGGGCAGGCTCGCCATGAATCCTCCGCAAAGGCGGGAGCAGTGCTGGTGAATTATGTGATGACGCGCCATGGCTGCCCGGGATCATGGCGCAGCAACAAGGCGTCTTCGGGGTGTCACGTCTCGGGTGCTCCGCCGGTCTGCAGGGCCGCAGAGAAGACGAAAGGGATTTACATAACTCTTGAGCGGACACATTCACCCGTACGGGCTATCGCTCCTCAACCGCTCTGATGCTACCTTCCTGCCGTAATCTAGGAGGTTTCCAAACAAAGTATATGAACATAAATCGCGTGTTTCGAAATTCCGCCTTGGCTGCGCTGTTGTCGGCGGCATGCCTCGGTGTTGCTGCCCGGGGCGTCAATGCCCAGGCATCAACGACTGTCTTCACGTCCCAGATCATCTATCAGAATCCTTCGAATTCCTCCGGGGCGTTGACGGCCACTTTCTACCCGGTCCTGAACGGGACGCCGTCCGCTACCGTGAGTATCCCCGTGGCGATTCCGGCGCACGGGTCGGGCTCGATTCTGGTTGGAAGCGTTGCGGGGCTGGCCGCCAATTTCAAGGGAAGTGCCGTGCTCAGCGCTGACTTTGATGTGGTTGCTTCGACCATTCAGATTCCCAGCGTGAATACGACCAACCGCATTCTGGCGACTGGCTTTCGCTCGGGCGATGGCACCTCGGATCTCTATCTGCCGACCTTCCTGAACGGAGCCTTCAATGCCAAGAGCGTTCTCGCTGTGCAGAACATCGAGAGCGTCTCGGTGGATATCACCGCCACATTCATTCCGGCCTCTGGCTCGAATGTTGTCATCAGTGCAACCATTCCTGCGAATGCGTCTCGCTTCTTCGATAGCCGGGATGCTACGACGATTCCGGGGATCCCTGCCAACTTCAACGGTTCCGTTCGCGTGACTGCTGTTCGCAGCGGTTCGGCGACGCCGGGCCTGGTGGTTGGCACCGCCGAAGAGTACTTCACGACCGATGGCCGGGCGTATGGGTACGAAGCGGTGCCGCTGGCCTCTGCGGCGAGCACGGTCTATCTGCCCACGGCGCTTTGCGGATATGCGCCGGCCTCCCAGAACGCCACGTCGGTGTTTGCCTTCCAAAACACCTCCAGCTTCACCGTCACGGCCGTCGTTCATTGGCTGGATACGACGAATACCGAAGTTGGCAGCCAGACGTTCGCGGACATCGGCCCGAATGCCAAGAAGAGCATCAATCCGTGCAATGCTGCCGGTGTTCCGAACCCCGGATTCCTTGGCTCCGGCTACATCAGCGTTGGTAGCGGTGGCAAGGGTGTGGTGGTCGCGAAGGTCAGCGCCACGGTTCCCGGCTATCAGACCGGGTTCTTGGGCCAGGGCCAGGGTGCTGCCAAACTCGCCTTCCCGTACATGCGGTATCGCGCAACCCCGCAGGCTCCGGGTGACATCGCTTCCAGCGTGTCGGTTCAGAACATCGGGGCAGCCATCCCCGCCGGTCAGATCACGGTTACCTTCTATGATCTCAACGGCAATGTTGTTCGAACGGGTGTCACCAACGCCACTCTGGGCAGCGGCAGCAAGTTCTCCGTTGGTCTCGGCACGGTGACGAATGCCCAGTTGACGATGTCCGGCGCAGTTCCGGCGACTGCGTTTGAGGGAAGCATGATCGTCACTGGCCCGGCGGGCTCAAGCTTGATCGCTGTGTCTCGCCACCAGCAGCTCGACTACCTCTTCTGGACTGAAGACTACAACGGGGTGTTCATTCCGTAGTAGCCTCCCGTTCGAGGGACTCGATAAAGTTGTCGGCGCGGTTCCAAAGAGCCGCGCCGACAGCTTGTATTCCAAGTGCACTCTATGAGACTCGTAGCCTGTCTGTTGACATGCGTGATGCTGTTGACTTCTTGCAAGGTGCAGGAGACTGGTTTGCCAGTACCACCCGTCAGTACAGCGCCATCAACCATGGTGGCACCGGGAACCAGCACGTCGACGCTGCAATCCCCCATCCCTGAAGCCACAAAGAGCCCGGCGAGCCCGGCACCTTCTGTTAGTGGCACCTTCCGAAACGGCAAGGCTGATGGGGCGAAGGCCAATATCAAGCTCTTCCTGGCGAAGATTTACTACAGTGCTGACGGAACCAATGCCGTATTTGGGCTTGACATTCGGACATCGCCGAGAGCCACGACCACGGGCAGCGGGCAGTTCAATTTCATTAACGTCGAGCCCGGTGACTATGTCCTTTTTGTCGGCGATCCCACATTTAGTGGCTCAGTCCGCTATTCCGACGCGAAGGGCAACGATGTCATTATTCGTGTACGTCCCAACCAGCCGGTAATTCTGGGAGAGGTCGTTGTGGCCTATTGATCTACGGAATACGATGGGTGCCCAAGCAAAGCGCCTGTGGTCGATCGAGTTGATCAGGGCATTCGCGGCGATACTGGTTCTTGCACAGCATGTGAAGTACGTCGCTACCACAAAACTGGATATCGCATACCTGCCTGGTACTGCTGGCTTTGTTGTCCCCGGGGTGGATCTGTTCTTTGTCTTGAGTGGTGCCATGATGGTCAAGACTGTGGAACGGACTTTCGGTAACCCGGGCAACATACCGGCATTTGCGGCGGGACGGGCATCCAGACTTCTTCCAATACTTTGGCTATTCATCTCGCTCAAGGTGATAGCCATACTGCTCTTTCCCAACCTGTCGTATGAGGGTAGACTGGATCCGATTGTTGTGGCAGCATCCTATCTGCTTCTGCCACTCCCCTGGCCATCGGTTTACCCAATCATCGGTGTGGCATGGACCCTGTCGCACGAACTTCTTTTCTACACCTTTCTGGTGGTCGGGATCGCGCGTGGCTCAAGGGCGTTTTGGGTTGGCATGTCGGTCTGGTCCGTTGTCGCAATTGTGTGCAACTACTGTCTTCCCGGACTTCCGCTGGGAAATTCACACTATCTGCTGCGATTCATTCTCAATGAACGCAATATCGAATTTCTGCTCGGCGGACTTGTTTTCAAGACTACACAAGCATTCGTGTCAAGGCGCCGTTTGGATTCCCGCCTCGCCGCGAGCATGTTGATCTTGGTTGGCTTGATCTGGTTTTCGGTGGCAGCGGCGATCGAGCAACAAGTTGGTTCCGGAAACGTGCCTCTTCTCATGTTCTATGGTCTGCCCTCCGCGCTCCTTGTACTGGCGGGATTTCAACTGGACAAGCCGCCACCGGAAGCCGGGCCAATTGGCTGGGCGGTACGAATCGCCAGGCTCGTCGGGCGTTCCTCGTATTCCATCTTTGCCACCCAATTCCTGGCGCTGGACGCGATTGCCCCCTTGCTGCAAGTTTTCAAGCGTGAGTTCAGGGTATGGGTGGACCCTACGGTTCTCGTGATGGCGCTCTTCGTCGGCGCAGTTTGCGTTGGTGTATTGGTGCACGTTCTTATCGAGCAGCACCTCAACAACGCGGTGCGGCAACGCCTTCTCAAGCTTGTCAACGCTGGCAGCGCCTGATAAGTTCACGAAGGGCTGCCTGCTCGGTCGAAGTTGGTGGGGTCAGGACGCGCTGATGCGCGAGTTTGGTGAGCCCAAGGCCGGCCAACAGAGGTCGATACACGAGTTTGGGGCCGCGGGAAAGAATCACCTTTGCAATTGTGCGATACCGCTGGCGCTGCTCCGAAAATATCAAGCGCAGCCGCAAGTGATAGTATTGGTCGAGGATCTCGTTACGCACCCTTCTCCTGCTTCCTGAATGCAGCCGGTAGGCGAGGCCGATTTCCTGCACACATGCATAGCGACTGGTCTTGTTCGCCCGCAGTAAAAGTTCCTGGTCTTCGATTCGCCGGAAGGAAGGGTGGTAATGGTGGCGACGAAACCAGGTGGCGCGCCCCAGCCAGGTTGGGTGAATCAGACGAATGATCCCAGGCATTCTGTCGCAAAGCTCGGTGTGATGTTCCGGAGCGCGAAAGATGCCCAGAGGCGTGTCAGGAGACTCAAAAAAGGCGGCAAAGCTTCCAACCAGATCGACATCGCCGCGAATGGAAAGATACGCCACTTCGGAAGCGAGCCGAGTTGGATAGCATATGTCGTCACCATCCATTCGTGCAATGAGGCTCCCGCGGGCCAAGTCGATCCCCTGGTTCAGCCGCGGGGCAAGGCCCAGATGCTGTCCATCTTGAATCAGTCGAATGCGAGGATCATCAAATGCCCCCACCAGCTCCCGGGTCCCGTCAGTGGAACCGTCGTCAAGGAGAAGCAGTTCCCAATCCTGGAAGGACTGAAAGATCACCGACTGTATTGCAGCACCGATTGTTCCGACATTGTTGTAGGTGGGAAGGACGATGGAGACAACGGGATCACTGGTCATGACAGCTTTGAAATGCTAGGCTTGACTAGAGGTCATCGAATGTTTCCGAAGACGATGTGCGACCGTCGCGGCATATCCCACCATCAGAACTCCCTCACTGAATGTATAGACAAAGACCGCCGCGACCGCGCCGAAATTTGGTATCAGGAGCAGATTCAGCGTCAGATTTACGAAGAGAGATATGCCCTGTACAACGGCCCTGGGACGACGAATGGCGGCAACCACCATTAGCGACGCCAAACCTAGATTGACGGACTTGAGGAAAACCGTGCCAAACTGAAGTGCCACCAGATGCGCAGATGTGGCGTAGGCATCTCCAAGGAGGAGCAGGAGAAGGCCGGGTCCGATGAAGTACAGGAATGCCGCAAGCAACAAACCTATCAGCACAAACAGGGCCATTGAATACGCGTACGCATTTGTCCCCTTCTGTCCCGATTTCTTGACCCGCGCTGCCAGGGTTCGCGTGACAACGAGATACGCGGCGTAGGGCAACGCCATGGTGCTCATGAGTATCCCCATCGCCTGCGAATAGTATCCAACGGTCCCACCTCCGGGCAATAGCAGCCCAAGGAGCAAGACGTCCACCTGACCATAGGCCAGGGACAAGCCATTGAGCAGCGCGTAAATGCCGCTGTGCCGAATGATGTCCCTCATGGCGGGTGCACTCACGGCTGGTACCCTGGTCAGCCGATTTGTCTTGACCAGGTACAACACGAGGATCGGTGCCGCTGCCATCAGCCTTGTCACGACCACTTCGGCCAGTGATCCCATCCCGATGCCGAATAGCGCTGCCACGGCGGCTAACTTGAGCACTCGATGCAATACCAACAATCGGGAACCTAGCTTGTGATGTGCAACGCTGTGTTCTCCGATGATCACGGCCCCAAGGCAACCATCGAGAAGCAGCTCGCAGCCGGCGACCAGGATAAGCGGAGATAGTTCTGGACGATTGGTCGTTATCCACCACACAATGGCACTCAGTGGGATCGAAGCGCCGCCCAACCTGACACGCACCCGGTTGATTTTGCCAACCAGTGCCTGCTGTTGGTTGGCCTCCTTCAGAAGTGACTCGTGGAGCCAAAGGTCCAAGCCCCAGTTGAAAAAAAGCGAAACGATTGTCGATACGGTATAGACCACTGCCAGATCGCCGGTCAAGGTTGGCCCAAGCTTTCTGGCAACAAACAATGTCAGTACTGCTGAAACAATCTGGGCCGCAAGCTGTCCAGCCGCGGTTTCCAGCAGACGCGGCAGATTGACGGCGATGTCCCTGACGTATGACCGCACATTGCCGCTTGTTATCTTCACAGTCATGGCTCTGATCGCAGTTCAAAAATGCGTGTATCCCCTTGCGAAAAGACAAGCCGGAAGTCGGGACTACGCAGCATCGCTGCCGTGTCAAAGCGGTCGCTGGCCACTGGAAAGCGGGAGCCGCCGATGAATATGTATCCGATCTTGTTTTGCCGGAGCAAGGCGATCTTGCCGGGGGTTGTCAGATCAATGACCACCGTACGATCATCGCTGGTTGGGAAGCTCCTCAGCGCTCCATACAGGGATTGGAGATTGGCCTTGTAGGTGATTGGCTCGGTTGCTTCGGTTGCGTATGGCAGAGGGGAAAGGCTGGAGTGTCGCATAGTGGCATAGGTCAACCACCAGCCGGCATCATTCCCACACACAAGGCCACCGAAACAAGGGAAGCCGCCAACCAGAAATTGCCCTTCAGGAGGGGTGTTCTGTTTGATCCAATCAAATGCCAACTCGTCGTCGTGGTTGACCAGCCTGCCGGTATCGGGACTCAAAATATTGAGCTGGAAATTGAATCCCCAGGCGCAAATTGTCAGGACACCAACCACGGTGGCAACGTATTCCAAACGGCGCGACCATGCCGCCAATTTGGCAAGTAGCCATGAGCCCGCATATCCAAACAAATAGGTAGTTGGAATATAGAGGGCAATATAGATTGTCATCCAGTCAATTAGGCGCGCCCCAGGTAACGACCACAGAAACAGGGTGGGGAACGCGAGCATGGCGATAAACCAGCCGGCAGGATGGATCGTTTCCCAAGTTCTGCCGCGAATTCCCGTCAGGAGACCGACACCAGCAAGCGCTGCAATCCACCATTTCAAATAGAAGGGTGCGATTCTTGGTAACTCCATTGCGGCTGCTGGAATTGCCTCACCCGTTTGAGGCAGGACGCGTCCGTAGATGGTCGGCAACTTGCCGCCCCAGACCTGAACCAGCCACGGCAGGACAAGCACAAACGATAAGAGCCCAACGAAGACGAGAGTTCGGGACTCCCGCAGCGACTGTCGCCAGTTACCAGAGGAAGAAACCCACAGCAGTATCAGTGAAGTTGCGATGAACGTGATCGCGATGAGGGATATCCTATAGTGGGTCAGAAACAAACCGCCGAGTAGCAGACCGAACGCCCATTGGGTTCTACGAGACCGGGATTGGCCAACAACCTGCCGCAAGAGAAGGGGTCCGACGAGCGGGAGGACAACCTGTCCCGTTAGCTGTGTATAACGGCCCCAGTTTACGTAATAGGCGGGTTGCGTATTCAGAAAGGCCGGTACGAGGGCGGCCAGCGCGCCCGCCCATCGCCATGATGGGTGTTTGTATGCCTTGTCGGCAAACAGCAGCGCTGTTCCCAGATAGGTCGCGGGCACCACAAGGGCGTTCATCACCTGGCCCACGAGAACGACGCATCTTTCAGTGGCGATGCCTGTCAGGACTTGCGCCATCGCGGCTATTGCATGAAAGCCAAAATGGTAGCTAAAGGAAGTCATGGCGCCATATGGAGCCCAATCGTTGAAGAGGCCACCTCGTTCCACCAGCAGCTGCACAATGATCGTGTGTTGCAGAGAGTCACCCAAGTGTCCAAACCGAAGGTCAAGCACGGCGCCTAGACGATCCACCAGAGCGACAAGGAATACAACAAGGAAGAGTGCTTCGGTGGCTGTCGGAAGGCGCGGACGAATGCTCCGGCGACGCAGGAGCCACAACAGCAAACAGAGGCTGACCGCGCAGTAGCCAGCAATTACGGGTGCCGAAAGCATGCGAAGGCCGATGACCCGCGCCCACAACAAGACGAGGCCAGGCAATACAACACCCAGCCCAAGCGAATAGCTGAGAATCACGTTGTGGTCCGTCTGATGGGGCATCAGGATGCCAGTGAAGCAGTAACCCGGGACAAATACCACGATCATGACCAGAATCGTGACAGCCGCGGCCTCCAGACCTGGACCGAAGGCGAAAGTGCTAGTTGGCATGACCTGTCTTGTTTCGCATTGTGTGATCCGCGATCCGCTGAGCCAAGCTGCTCCAGCTTTCTGTCACGGAGACCTTGGGTTGTCGTGTTGCGGGAAGAAGCTGGACAACAGCCCTGGCAAGGTCTGACGGATCACCCGCCTGGAATATGGCGACTGGGGATTGAGATTGAGAGGACATCGCTTGGGCTATCGTGGAGCTTGCCACCACGGGTAGCCCGTAGCCCTGCGCCAAGGAGACGACAGCACTTTGAGTGCCCTCGACATATGGCGCGACGACAATGTCCACACTCTCAAAGAGCGAGGCGACCTCTGATTCCGGCACATATCCATCAAACAGGCTGACCTGGGAACCCAAATCAAGTCGAGTGATCTGATCCTGATAGAGCCGCGTGTCCTGCCAAAACTCACCGGCAACGATTAGGTGTGGCGCAATGCCCTGGTTGCGAAGAATGGACAGAGCATCCAGAAGTGTATTCAAACCCTTGTAGGGTCTGACAAAGCCAAAGAACAGGAGCACTTTGTGCCGTTCACGATCAACATGCCCCGCCCACTTCGCATTTGTGACCTTGGGTGTGGGTGGCTCAAACGGCGGAATTGGTTCCTGAATCACCCGGCTGGCTTGAATTCCCATGTCAAGTAGTTTGTCGAGTTCCCTTGGCGAATGGACAAGGAAAAGATCGGCATTGCCGATCACCCGTTTTACTGCCGCCTTGAGAAGCCTGGGAACGTCATGGCCGATCACGTTGTGCGCGATGATCAATCTGGTGACGTCCGTCCGCCTGCAAGAGTGGACAAGGTGGGCCGTCGGCGCTGCCCAGAAAGATGTCCACCAGTTTATGCACAGAAGGTGGGGTGCTGAAGAGACAACAGCATCGCTCACGCGTTTCCAGCTGGCTGGAGATCGCCAATCGAGGGTGTGTTCGATGTGCGGTAATCGATCCGGCGCAAGGCTACCGTCCTTGTCGCTTTCTCCCCTGTATAGGGCACGAGGATAGGAGCGCGAAAATGAGACGACCGTCACAGGATGTCCGATGTCCTCGAAGCCAATGGCGAGTTGGCGTGTGTAGTGGGCTATTCCACCTCGAAAGGGAAAGATAGGCCCAACGAGGGTCACATTCACGATGTCCTCGTAATGGAAAGCACCGAGCCGGTGCGCATCGCCACGCATTGCCCCTGCACCGTTGCCAGGTATTCATCTGTGGCCTTCTTGCAGCCCCCCCACGCAAAATAGTCGTCCAGGACGATCGTTCCACCGACCGAGAGGTTCGGGAAAATGCGTGACAGCGATACCTTGACGGGTGAATACCAATCGACATCGATGTGTGCCATCGCGACCGGTTCGTTGATTGACAGCGTGTCCTGGATCAGCCCTTTTACGACCCGCATATTGTGGGTTTCGAGGCCGATCCCAAAACGCTTGAAGTTGGCCAGCACGATGTCAAGCAGATTCGACTCGTAGCCGTAGTAGGGGCTTCCTCGAATTCCCCGGGCCTTCCCGGATAGGATGGTCGAATACCGTTTGAAAACGTCGGGGGTGTCTTCGGGGGATGGGGCCGGGATCATCCCAAACACGTCGTAGATATCAAACCTGCGTTCGAGACCCTTTGCAGTGGCAAGGACGATCGCGCTTCCACCCAATGCACAACCCGCCTCAATGATGAGTCCTGGAATGTGGAGGTCGTCGATCTGCTCGCAGACGGCTACGAGGTGTTCTAGGGAATTCCGGGACAAATAGGTCAGGTTCTGCCGACCCACATTGCGAACCACACCACGAATATGTTTCTGTCGGGGGGACTCTGAATTGCGGCCATTGGCCCCAGAGCGCCAGGCGCGCGCCAACAGGTCGAACACCCTCACCGCATGAATGCGTCCAGCGCTTGGAGACCGGTCGTATTGGCCAGCCAACCCGGAGTTCGTCACATTCCTTGGCGACGAGTCAGTGCTTTTCATGGAAGGGAGGTCACTAGAAGGGTCAATCACCGGGACTGTTCTTCGCCTGGGATCTTCCAACTCGGCAGATGACCCGCATGGCAGAGTCCGTGCGAACGTGCGACAGAGCTTCCCTGCCGCGGTACTGCATTGAGGTCGCCAACCATTATGTCATCCTACGGATTGGGTTATCAGACAGTGTCACCGGAGTCCATACGTCCGGCGACACTGCCCCTCGTCTCAGAACTCACGAGCGGCCGAGCCGGCCCTACAGTGTAAGCGACGTTTCAGGCAAGTCCAGGGGCTGTGGCGTTCACCATCCATTTGTCATCCGCAATATCCAAGTCCGAATTGCCGAAGGCTGCGACACTCGACTCCGAGCCATCCTGTGGCACAATCGGCGCGGCGTTATGTCGATCACCCTCACCCCGACGGCTCTGGACGGCGTCGTCATCCTCTCGCCCACCGTGCGCGGCGACTCGCGC
>JAIBCK010000128.1 GCA_019694215.1 Thermoflexales bacterium | reverse complement strand
CACCCAACAACGCCCTCCGCCCTTCCTTCTCATCCACCCAGTAGCGCGGCTCCGCAAAGAACGCGTCGAACTGGTGAATCATCTTCCCTTCATACAGCGGCAATCGCCCCTTCCCTGGCTCGGTCTTGAATAGGTGGCTGTCGTTCGTCATGTCGAACTCACGCGTGAGCCGGAGATTCCACGTGCCTTCGACCTTCTCGCCCAGCAGCGGGAAGCGCAGCATCTTCTGCGCAATCGCCACGTCCAGCTCGGACTTGAATTCCATGACGCTCAGCGAGTCGGGCGAGAGGCGGCGCACCAGGTCGACCGAGATCGGCAAGGCACCCAGGCGCGGAAAGCCGATCAGGTCCGCCACCTCGTGGCGCATGAAGGCGGCTGGAAAGGTCTCGGTCCGCCCGCCCTTCTCGAAACTCAGCACAACGAACTTGATACCCCGATGGACACCCTCAAAAACCGCCTTGCGGTTCTCGAAGCCAAACAGGCCGCTCACCCGGGTTTGCTCGAACAGCAGCTCGCGCAGCCCTTTCGCGCCCAGATCGGTGTAGATGCCGCTCGGGATCACGATCCCACACAGCCCACCCGCGCGCAGCAGGTTGAAGCACTGTTCGGTGAACAGCTTGTACAGGTTGACATCACTGCCCGTCTTCTTGCCGTTCACCAGCGAGGACTGGTGCTCGAACTGCGGTGCAGCGCGATACCAGGCGCTCACATGCGGGAAGCGGTCGAGATAGGCCAGCCAGGCCGCCCGCACCTCCGGGTCGCGCAACAGCTTGCCCTGCTCCTTCTCGAACTCCTTGATCGTCATCTTGTTCTTGGTGACGAACTCGGAGTGTTCGGCAAAGAACTCCTTGGCCTGCGGTTTGTGGATCTCCCAGGGCGGGTTGGTGATGATGGCATCAAAGCCGCCGCGCGCCATCACCGCGTCAAACTCGTAGCCCCAGTGGAAGGGGGCCAGGGCCTCCACATCGCTGCGCTTCAGGGGCCGCTTCTTCGGCTTGCCCAGCGCGTTTGCCTTCTCATCCCAGCTGGCCTGCTCGAACATCACCCTTGCGGTCTGCATCTGCTCCAGCAGCAGCGCGTTCAGGATCTCCTGCGCCCCCTCGCGGTGCTGTTCGATCTCGGCCTTCACGCTCTCCAACGCGCCACGGTCGAGGGGATGGTTCCGGTAGCGATCTATCAGACGATCCTTCTCAGCCAGCACCTGGGCGTAGCTCTTGCTCGTGGAGCTCAAGCCCAGGCTGAGTTGCGTGTTCCCGCCCTGGCGCCGGTCAAAGGCGACCTCATCCACGCGCAACAAGCCGATCAGCGAATTCCCGGCCAGCAGGTTGAAGTCGATGTTGGGCAGGGGCTCGAGCTCGGTCGCATCACGTGCGCTCGCCACCAGCGCGAGAAAGAGGCGCAACTTGGCGATTTCAGTCGCCTCACGCATGATATCGACGCCATACAGGTTGCGGGTGATGATCTGCTTCTTGACAAAATACAGCCGGTTGCGGTGCAGGGCATCGACGCGGGCGAGCCACTGCCGCGCCCAGGCATCCCCGCTGCGCTCGATCCAGCCGATCACCCCGGTGTAGACGTTGATGAGCGTCTTCATCGCCGCGACGAGAAACGCGCCGCTGCCACAGGACGGGTCGAGCAAGCTCAGCTGCGCGAGCAGGCCGTCGTTGTCATTGATCAGCCGCTGACACAGCCCGGCATCCAGCCCCATCAGCAGCGCATCGAGGCTTTCGAAGGGGGCGGCCTCCGCCGCGAGGCCCGCCGCGGCCGCGCGCTGGCGCTCGGCATTCACCCCGTTGACGATGATCGACTGAATCGTCTGCTCGCACAGGTATTCGGTGATCTCCGGCCGGGTGTAATACGCGCCGTATTCCTTCTGGTTGATGTACTTCTCAAAGATGTAGCCCAGCACATCCGGGTTCAGTTCATCATCCTTGCCGCCCGGCGTGTCATCGAGATGCCAGGTATAACGCTCAAACAGGGTCAGCAGGTTGTCAAAGGCCTGGTCGGGGATGTTGATCCGCCCGGCGTAGCGGCGCTCGACGGCATGCTGGACAAACAGCCCGCCGTTGAGATAGGGAATGTCGCCGATCAGCGCCCGCGTCTCCGCGCTGCGATCCGCCTTCGGGCGCGCAAAGCCGTCGAAGAAAAGCGCCTGCAGGAACTCGGCATAGTAGCGATCCTTGCCACGCGCGCGGGCGGCCGTCAGCCGGTCGCGCAGATAGTGATCGTTGCCGCCATCCAGCATGAACTTCTTCTGCAGGAAGTAGATGAACATCATCCGGTTGAGCAGCGTGGTCGCATACCAGCGCCGGTCGCGCTCATCGCGGATGCCGCGGATCAGGTCGGTGAAGGCCAGGCGCTCGCTGGCGAAGTCGGCGTAGAAGCGCCGGGTCGTGCGCTCGATGTCGAGGGCGTCCTTGAGCCGGCGCAGGACACCCGCCAGCGGCGTCTGGCCCGTCGCGTCAAACTCGGAAAGGTCGACCATCAGCCCGGCCAGCTTGCCCAGAAAGAGATCGCCGGGTTGGCCTTTGACAAAGTAATGCTCGCGCGGGTGCTGACGGCCCTCCTCGCGCTTGACCCAGTACCACAGGCTTTGCGTGCGGGCGGCATCGATGTAGACAGTCAGATGCTCGGCCTTGTGCCGGGTCAGCTCGCGGTCGAGTGCGAGGCGCGCCCTGGCATCCGGGATGATGCCAGCCGGGCATGTGGCCTCGTAGACGACGACGCCGGCCAGCTGGGCGATCGGCACAAAGCGGAAGGGCTCGCCGTTGCAGGACAGGCGCTCGTCGCGAATACCGGTCGGCAGCGACCAGCCAAGTTCCTCGATGAAGACGCGCTTGAATTCAAAGGCCTGCAGGCCGTCGCGCGCGCGGGGGATGTCCAGTTGGCTCATGGTTGTCGCAGTCCGAGTGAACAAATGATGCGCGGCTCGCGAGAGGCGTCGCCGGCCTCGTCGGCCTCGATCACGCACAACCGTCCTTCTTCACGCAGGTTCGCCACCATTCCGGCCAGCACGTCATCGGCGACACCAGCCTTGAGCTGGCGGTTGAGCGTGTCCGCGGCGGTCTGGCGCAGGGGGAAGCGGTAGATGTCCTCCAGCGCGCGGGCCAGGGGGGCCTCAAAGAGCGTCCCGCGGAGGGTGTCCAGATGCCGCTTCAGGCGGTGATAGGTCTTGTAGCGCGCGCCGGAGGCACGGCCCAGCTCACCAGCGGTATTGCGTTCAGCGTCCGCGATCCGCTGAATGGCGGCCCGCACGAGTTCATGGTGATCTTCGCGCAGGGGTTCGGTCCTCGTTTCGGGCGGGCAGGCTGCCGCATTCAGAATCGCCAGCTGGCTGTCGGTGACCGCTTCACCGGAGGCGTTCAGCCACGCCAGCGCATCGTTACCTTCGGCCGTGCGGACATAGGCAAGCACCCCTGGCTGCGGCGCGGCACCGGGTGGCGGCACCACACCGGCCAGCGAGCGGGTCGAGAACGACATGGGGGCAAGCGCCGCCACCGTCGCTTCCAGGGTCGGATCCGCATCGATGGCGTTCTTCCAGATTTGCCAGGCATACGAGGCGAGATCGACCTCGGTGTCTACGTCGCCATCCAGGATACCAGCCTGTTCGTTGTACAGGTTCTGTGCCACGCGGGCACTGTCATCGTCCTCGAAGAAGGCTTCATCGGTGCCCACCACTTCGGCGTTTTCGCGCAGTCGGTTCATCAGCCTCTCGCGCAGGCGGATCAGCCGTTCCACGCCCTCGGCCGGCAGGAAGGTGTAGCAGTCGATCTGGGCCGCCTGTTGCCCGATACGGTCGACGCGGCCGGCGCGCTGGATCAGGCGGATGATCGCCCAGGGCAGGTCGTAGTTGACGACGATGTGGGCGTCCTGCAGGTTCTGGCCTTCGCTCAACACATCTGTCGCGATCAGGACGCGGGTCTCATCGGCGGCCTTCACGTGCTCGCGTCGACCAGAACTGACCGGGCTGAAGCGCCATGCGGCGGCGGTCGGGTCGGCGTTGTCGCCGGTCACTCCCTCCACGCCGGCGATACCACGCGCGTCGAGCTGCGCGGCCAGATAGTCGACGGTATCGGCAAACTGGCTGAAGACTAGGATCTTCTGGCCAGGATGCTTGCGCTGCACCAGTCGGGCCAGCGCGTCGAGTTTGCGATCGTCATCCGGCTGCCACTCGCCGCTTCGGCGGAGGATGCCAAGCAGCACATCGGCGTCGGCCTTGAGGGCGTTCGCCAGATCCTGCCGAAACAGCGTGGGGCGAATCCACCGGAAGCGACGCCGGCCGGCCTCCGCGTAGGTCTGGTAAACGGCGGCGGCGCGCGCGGCAAAGGCAGCTTCGGACAGCATGAGCGGGTGCCCGACGGCGCTCGGTGTGGTCGGCACGGCATCATCGTCATCCTGGGTGTCGTCGACATCGAAGACGACTCCTGGGGCGTTGGCGTCGTCGGGATCCTCGTCATAGTTGCGGGGATCAAGCAGGCCGATGTCCTGGGTGCCAATTGGCAAGGGCTTGCCCTCTGCGAGCGCATGCAGGAAGACGTAGTTGCGAAGGATGTGCCGCTCGACGGACAACAGGAAAGCCTGGCCACTGCTTTCGAGCCGCTTGAACAGGTTGATGCGACAGAAACCCATCAGCCGCTTGCCGCCCCGACTCAGATCGCCAAGGATGCGCTTCTCGTCGGGCGTGGGCGGCTGCGCGGGCTTGTCGAGGACAAAGTTGCCGAGGCCATAGCGGGGCAGCGAGAGCGCCCCGACCGCGGCCACCACCGCCTCGTCATAGAGGCGGGCGTATTGATCGTTTGGATCCCCTTCGTCGATCTTGAACTTGACCGTCCGCGGCACGCGACTGGGGAAATACGACCTCTCCCCGGTGGCCGGGAAGATCAGATACTTGCGCTGGCTCTCCGGATCGGTCTGGGCGTAGTTCTGCTGGATGAACCCGCGGGTTCGCCGAACCATGTACAACCGCATGAGTTCGCGCCAGTCGTCGGCATACTCGCTCTTCTCGAAGGCAGCCAGGGTGTCGCGACCGGCCTGCAATTCGTACGGCGCATCGCCCGCGTCGAGCTCGCGCAGAAAGCGTTCGGGGCGGACGCCAAGCGACTTGTCCTCCGGGACAAACAGACGCAGTTGATTCGACAGGTCGAGGTAGGTCTTGTTATAGGGCGTGGCCGAGAGCAGGATGCAGCGGCTGTCGTTCTTCTCGATGTAGTCGCGGATGGCCTTGTAACGCTTTCCTTCGCGGTTGCGCAGGTTGTGGCTCTCATCGACGATGACCAGGCGATAACGCCGCAGGCTCGGCAGCTCCGAGATGGCGCGCGTGATGGGCTGCACCTTGCCATGCAGACCATATCGCTCCGCATAATCCTTCCACATCCGTTCCAGGTTTTTCGGACACAGGATGAGGGTTTCAACGCCCAGGTCATCCTCGAAGATGCGGGCCACGGTTGTCGCCATCAGCGTCTTCCCGAGCCCGACCACGTCACCGATCAGAACGCCCCCCCGCTTGTGAAGGTGATGCGCGGCGATCTTTACGGCGGCCTTCTGAAACTCAAACAACTCGCCGCGCATTTCGTGCGGGATTTCGAATTGCGTCAGCCCCGCGCGCGCCTCCTGGGAGAGGTGGTAGGCGATCTTGATGTAGATCTCATAGGGCGTGGGTTCCCGGATCGCCCAGCTCTCATCGAGGATTCTGATCAACTCCTCGGAAATGTCGATGCACGCCGCATCATTCCAGCGGCCCTCAAACCAGGCGGCCAGCTTCTGCGTCGCGTCCTGATCGACGACATCGACGTTGAGTTCGCCCTGCTTCGAGAGCCCGGCCGCGGTCAAATTGCTGCTGCCAACGAAACCCGTGACGGGGGTCGTGAAGTCGTGGCGGTGAAAGAGGTAGAGCTTGGCGTGCAGGGGGTGGCGGACGAAGAGCTTGACGGCGAGTTTTCCCGCCTTGAGGTGACCGACGAGGCGCTTCAGGGCCGCTTGATCCGGGCCACTGGGTGCGCCAAATGACAGCTGCTCGCGGAATTGCGCGGCCAGCCGCGCCTTCAGGCGTGCCGCGGTGGCCTTGTCGACCATCGTCTCCGCTTCGAGCACGCGAAGTTGTTGCCGCAGCTCGTCGTGGGGCGACTGCGACATGCCGACGATCAGGCGACAGCGCTGGCCATCACCGCCGATGAACGTATCGACGCGGTCCGCGACGGCGCTCCAGCCCCGAAGGTTGAAGTAGCCCACGCAGAAATCCGCGCGATAAGCGGTTTCGAGGGTGCGGTTGAAGGCGGGGAGAAACGGCTCCTGGATGTTGTCAAAGATGCGGGGCATGGGCTGACCTGGGAATTCTAGTGCGAAACGCGCAAAACGCAAAATCGGCCCGTCGGGGCGCGCTCTTGCGTCATGCGTTGATCTGGTCTGCGTGGCGGTGGTCGGCCGCCGTTTCGACAGAAGGACGAAGGACCAAAGGCGAACGACGTTAACGCGCCGGTCGGACCGCCGACCGCGGACGGCGGCACGGTTGCACGGGCGTGCCCGTCCTGTAGGGGCGAAGCGATCGCCACCGGGTCAAGGCCCGGAGGGCGTAGCGGCGATTGCTTCGCCCGCCCCGCGCCCGGGCGAGCCTACCGCGGCCGGCGGTCGGCCAAATTGATACTTTCAACAGTTGTGCATCCTGAGCGGCGCGATTCGTGTCGGGCATCGGGGCGGGCGAAGCGTTCGCCCAACGTGCGTGAATGCGGTGGTGCCGTGGCGAACGCTTCGCCCCTACGCAAACCGCGTTCTGACGGACGTTCGATTTGGACCGCCGACCGCGGACGGCGGCACGGTTGCACGGGCGTGCCCGTCCTGTAGGGGCGAAGCGATCGCCACCGGGTCAAGGCCGGGAGGGCGTAGCGGCGATTGCTTCGCCCGCCCCGCGCCCGGGCGAGCCTGCCGCGGCCGGCGGTCGGCCAAATTGATATCTTCAACAGTTATGCATCCTGAGCGGCGCGATTCGTGTCGGGCATCTGGCCGGGCGAAGCGATCGCCACCGGGTCAAGGCCGGGAGGGCGTAGCGGCGATTGCTTCGCCCGCCCCGCGCCCGGGCGAGCCCGCCGCGGCCGGCGGTCGGCCAGATTGATACCTTAAACAGTTGTGCATCCTGAGCGGCGCGACGCGGCCGATGGCCGGGTCGCGAAGTCGAAGGACGCGGGGGTGCCTTCGCCGCGCGCCGTGATTCGTGTCGGGCATCGGGGCGGGCGAAGCGTTCGCCCAACGTGCGCGAATGCGGTGGTGCCGTGGCGAACGCTTCGCCCCTACGCAAACCGCGTTCTGACGGACGTTCGATT
>JAIBCK010000031.1 GCA_019694215.1 Thermoflexales bacterium | reverse complement strand
GCGTCTTCATCGGCGCCTGCGGCTCGCAGGGCAGGCCGCCCCAGTCGCTGATCAACAGATCGCCGGGGGCAAGCCGCTGCACGATGGCCTTCGCATCCCCGAGGCAGGCGAGTGGGGTATTGTGATCCGGGATCAGATTGGCGAACAGGCCCGTGAACACAACGGGAATCGTCCACCCGCACAACAGCAGCCCAAGGCCAAGGCGCCCTCGCGTGGATGGGCGCTCCCGCAGCGCGGCCACGGCGACAGCGGCCCCGCCAATCAGAAACGCCAGCGGCAGCATCCACAGCTTGGAATAGCGCGCCCCGAAGTAGAAGGCCAGGCTCAACTGCGCCAGCAACCCGATGCCGAGCGCAAGCAGCAGCGCGGTCTGTCGCTCAGTTCGGAACGCGCTCAGCCGCTGGAAGACGGACAGCACGGCCAACCCCAGCGGGACACTGACGCTCAGCGCGGTCAACGCGATGGCGATGCCCACCGGGCGCGTAAAGCCGCGCGCGAAGAGATCGCTGCTCAGCCCGTCCAGACCCCGCACGCCAAAGAGCGCGTCCGCCAGCCCGAAGACCAGCACCGCCGCCCGCCGTAGGCTGACCTCGGCATAGGCGCCGCCGGTCAGCTGGCTCTCGGTGACCAGGCTCATGCGGATTGCCTCCCCGACATCGTGCGCGCCGCCCAGGGTCAGCATTGCCACGACATACAGGCCTGCCGCGACAAGGCCGGCCGCAGCCGCGACGAGCGCGGCCTGCCACAGCCGACGCGGCCAGGTCCGTGCTGGCCCGACCAGAGCAACGAGGGCCATGGCCCCCACAACGGCCAACGTATTCGATTGATACAGCGCCGCCGCAAGACCCAGACACGCCCCGGCCAGAAGCAACGTCCCGCGCCGATATCCCGCAGGTGCCGTCCGCGCCAGCAGCCACAGCCCGACCATCGCCATCGCCACGCCGGGCATCGGCTCGGTCATGTCCACGCCATGCAGTGAGAATGCGCGCGCAAAGCCGAGCGTCAGCACCGCCAGGGCGGCCAGACCGGCGCTGCGCGTCCAGTGCCGAACCATGGCAAAGTATGCGCCCAGCGCAAGCCCGCCAAACACGGCGTTCATCGACTGCGCCAGCGCGTAGCCCGGGACCGCCCCAAGCGTCAACCCGGCGCGAAACCACACATGCCCGAGCAGGGGATAGAGCAGGTGATTCGTCCCGCCCAACTCGGGGGGACGAAGACCGGCGATCGCACCATACCAGCGCATCCCATCCCCGATGTACTGCTGCGTGAGCAGCGCCAGATACAGCGCCGCAAAGCCCAGCCCGACGACAAGAGCCGCGTGGCGCGATTCGATCAGGGAACGCAACCGGGACCTCATTGCGTCGCGCAGGAAGCTATATCAGGGTGAAGTACGGGAACGGAACGATGAAGCGACCGCCCGCGGTCAGGTAATCGTGCTCGCGCGCCATGAACTCCTCGAGGAAGTGCCAGGGCAGCACAAGGAAGTAGTCGGGATTGGCCTGGCGCGCCTCAGCCTCGCTGACGATGGGGATGTTCGTGCCGATGGTCAGCCGCCCCCACTTGTCGGGATTCCGCTCTGCCGCGCCGCTGATCAGGGTGTGATCCAGCCCAAAGTACTGCAAAACGGTGTTTCCCTTGGTGCTGGCGCCATACACGTAGACGCGCTTGCCGCGCCCGACCTTCTCGCGCACGAAGCCAACCACGTCCTCTTTGATGCGCGCCACACGCTGTCCAAATTCGGCGTACGCGGTGATGTCGCCCAACCCCAGCCGGATTTCACTGTCACGCATGTGGGCGACGCGATCGAGCGCCAATGCGCGATAGGTGTGATCGCCAAAGGCCGCCGGATCGGCACCCTGATTTCGAATATAGGCGCGCAGGCTGCCGCCATTGATGTCGTTCAACTCGACATCGACGATCTCAAAGCCATGCTGGTGAAGCAGGTATTCGAGTGAATGCAGCGCGTAATACTCCAGATGCTCGTGGCAGATGTTGCCAAATTCATTGGCCTTCAGCATGAGCGGGAGATAGCTCATCTGGATGATCCACAGCCCGTCCGGATCCAACACTTTCTTGATATCCGCTACAAAGGCGTTGGGGTCCTCCAGATCGTAGAACATGGCGATGCTGGTGATCAACTTCGCGCGGCGTTCTCCCATCAACGCCTGATAAGCGCGGGCGCTGAAATAGTCAACCGCCAGTTTGTCCGCAACCTTGCGCGACAGCTCCGCAACATTGCTGGGATCGATGCCCACCCGCGTGATGCCGCCCGTGCGATACGCCGCCAGCAGCGTGCCGTCATTGCAGCCGATGTCCAGCACCGCGTCACCCTCCTGCAAACCGATCAGCACCTCAGCCTTGTTGGCGATGTCTGACAACGCGACCCGCATGGTCTGATTCGTCCCGGAGCGATACCAGTAGTTGCGATACATCAGGTCCGGATCCACACTGTGCCGCAGTTGGAGAAGCAAGCAACGCCGACACAGGACCAACTCGAGCGGCGCACGCGGGCCTTGCGGATCGCCCGGTCGGGGAAAATCGGAAACGTGGTGCTCGCCGAGATCCAAAATGGGTTCGAGGGCGCCGTGGCAGACACGGCAGGTGGTACGTGTAATCATGGATGCGGGCGCTAGGATAACAGAGCCTGCGCCAGTGGCGACATCGATAGAGCGCGCCTACCCCGCCAGCGTCGCCAGCGCGATCAGCGCCTCACCGCGCCCCACCCGGTTGGCAATCGCAACAACGAGGTTGAGCGCCAGCGCCTTTGCGGCGTTGGGATGAACATGCCTTCCCCCGCCGGTGTTCATCACATTCGGCGCAAAACCCGCCTCGCGCAGCATGCGCGTCAGGGTGGCAGGTGTAAAGTGCCAGTAATGCTGATCGGGCAACAGCGAGTGCCAGCGCGCGCCCATCACCGTTGACATCAGGCTGGCATGATTTGGCACCCCGATGGCCAGCAGGCCACCCGGCGCAAGCAGACGCCGCGCCTCACGCAGAAAAGGCAGCGGCTCAGGGATGTGTTCGAGGGTGTGGTTGGCCACCACGATGTCAAAGGCACCCTCGGGATACTGAAGCGCCTGCAGCACCCCCGTGCGGGCATCAAAGCCGCGCCGCCGGGCGGACTCAACCGCCCAGGCCGAGACGTCACAGCCCGCGGCGGCGTACCCACGGTTGCGAGCCTCTTCGAGCAGCAGGCCGGGGCCGCAGCCGATGTCAAGCAGCCGACCCGTCGCCCTGACCCGCGCGATGTCATCCATCAGCGCCCGAAAGTAGGCGCTGAATTCCTCGGCCCGCGCTTCGTAGGCATTCCGCTCGGTGAAGTAGTCCTGGTCGTAGCTCACGCTCGCGACCGGCGCCGGCTCGGTGCGCACCAGGCCACAGCCCTCGCAGCGCACGAGCGGGCCGGGCACGGGCCGCGCCCGGTCGGATCCACACAACGGGCATGTCACGGCACGTTCTCCTGACCATCTGGATCCGGAGGGACACTGGCGTGCCAGGCCGCCCAAAGCTTTGCCTGGGTGACGAAGAAGTAGCCGGCCATCAGCACCGCCAGGATGAAGCCCCGCCCGCCATCCCGGTAGCCGGACAGCCGCACATACTGGCCAAGAAACGCGCGCAGCGCGCCAAAGGTCGCGCGCGCCAGGCTGGGGGTCTTGCCGCTCGCCTTCAACCCGCGCGCCTCGATCTCGGTGTAGGCATTCAGCTTGGCGATAAAACGCTCAAGAGTCAGATGCGAGAAATGCAGCAGCGGGCTCGTGAGCGCTTCGGTCTGGCCATCGATGGTGAGGCCCTCGTGCACGGCACCGCGCCAGGTCGCGCGCGCGCGTCGATACAGCCGCACGTGCCGCTGATGCGGCCACGAACCATGCTCGACAAACGCGCCGAACATCCAATCGCGGATGGGGATGGTCGCAGCCGCGACCTCCGTGGGGGCCGTCGCGACGAAATTCAGCACCTCATCACGCAGCTGTGGCGTCGCCCGCTCGTCGGCGTCGATGCAGAAGATCCACTCGCCGGCCGCAACACCCTGCCCGAAGTTCCGCTGCTCGGAATATCCGGGCCACGGATGAATAATAACCGTTGCGCCCAGACCGCGGGCAATCTCGACCGTGGCATCCGTGCTCTCCGCGTCGATCATCACGCGTTCGGTCGCCCAGGCTACACTGCGGAGACAGCGCGCGATATTGGCTGCCTCATTGCGCGCGATGATCAGAGCCGTGACGGTGGGGGCCATTTGATCAGTGCGCCGCGGGTCATCGTGAGTTCGAGTAGGGCTGCCGGCGGCCATAGCGCGACATTATCCACATCCACATCGTCAGCTGCATCCCCCGGCTCAGGCCCGCCAGCGATCCAGTTCGGCCAGCCGCTCGCGCGGCGCGAACAGCACATTGGCGATGTCGGCCGGGCCGCGTGAGCGTGCCGCGACCGGGCTCAGGCGAGGCATGCGACGATCCCCGTTGATCTCGAAGCCATCGAAGCCGCGCGCATCCATCCACGCCACGATGTCATCACACGTCCGGCCAAACGCCTTCTGGTTGTTCTCAACCAGTTCGATGTGCACCCACGGGCGATCATGGGTGATGACCCGCTCCGCCCCGGCCAGCACATCCAGCTCCGCGCCTTCCACATCGATCTTGAGAAAGCCCACGACGTCCGCGGCCGGGATGGCGGAATCCAACGTTTCGGTCTGCACCTCGTTCGAGTCCACCTGCTTGGCCATGGCATGGAAGGAGGAGATGCCCGGGCTCGCTTCGGGCGCAAACAACGTGCGCATCCCGGCGCTTTCGGCAATGGCGATGGGGCGCGCGGTGATGCGCACCGCCAACGACGGATTCAGGGCGAGGTTGCGTTGCAGCCGCGCAAACGAGCGCGGGTTCGGCTCAAAGAGATAGGCCCGCGCGGCGTATTTGGCACCGATCAGCCCGATCTCACCGATCAAGGCACCCACATCGACAAACACTCGCGTCCGATTCATCAGTGCGCCGATGAGGGTCGGTTCAGGCTGGTTGGCGGCGTCATAGTTGAAGTACATGAAGCGGAAAATCGGCACGCTGAGATCCAGCTCGAACTTGATGTCCCCATCGAGCATGAGAATCTCATGGCTGCCGGCCGGTGCCAGCGCCCGCCCCAAGCCAAAGCGCCCGCTGACGGCGCGCAGCCAGGGCAGTCGGCGCGCCACGGAACGCGCCACCCGCCGCAAGGTCGATCGCAACATCATGATGGAGAGTCCTCCTGACCCTTGACTGGCGCGAGCGTCTCGCGCCCCGTTCCGCTGGACGGCGCCGGCCTGCGACCGAGCCGGCGCAGGGCCGCCCGCGCGATATCCAGAACCTGCGCAGGGGTGACAACCCCGACCGCAAAGATCAGGACGACCATGAGCGCCAGCGCCAGCAGCCGCGTCCAAAACGGCCACGGCAGGGGCTGCGCGACGAAGGCGAGCACGATCGCCGCGAAGCCGCCCAGCAGCACCAGAATCCGCAACCACCGATAGCGGACTGGATACACGCGTTGTGCAAAGCGATACAGGATGCCCGTGTGGATGATGCCCGCCACCACTGTCGCGATCACCGCCGCCCACACCCCGATGCGAGGCATCAGGATGAGGTTGAGCACGATGTTGCTGGCCGCGGAGATGAGGAACGCCAGGCTGATCAACCCGGTTCGCTTGCGCGCCACCAGCGCGACCTGAAGAAAGGCGAACGCAAACCCCACCGGACCGTTGTAGGCCAGCAGCGCCAGCGCATACGGCGCCGCGGGCACATAGGCATCCCGGGTGAACCAGGTCAGGATCTCCGGTGCGCCAAGTCCGATCCCTAACGCCAATAGACAACCCGCGACCAAGAAGTATTCAAAGAAGCGCGCAAACTGGCGCGGCGCATCGGGTCGATTGACCATCTCGAGCGCCATCGGCCACCAGGCCGCCAGGACTGGGCTCATGACGACGTACGACATGCTGGAGAGCTTGTTGGCGATCGAATACAGACCCAGATCGGTCGGGCTGACGAACTGCGTCAGCAGCAGCCGGTCGATGTTGTTGAAGACCAGCAGGCCGATCGACGCGGGAAGCGCGCCGACACCAACGGCCAGCAGCGCCCGCCCCAGCGACACGGAGGGCTGCCCGCGCAACCCCCTTGCCCCGACCGCCAACCCGATCGCGGTCGCAAGGGTGCTGGCGATGGCGTTGGCGGCGATGATCCCCGTCGCCCGCAGGCGCAGCCCCAGCACCAGGACGATCGCCGCGCCAATCAGCCCGAACAAATACACCAGGCTGACCAGATTGGCCTGCGCCACGCGCATGCGCAACCGCAGCGCGACGATGGTGAGGTTGTACAGCGGCAGGCTGGCGACATTCACCGCCAGCAACAGCACGGTGACGCGGCGGGCCGGATCATGAAACAGGGCCTGCGCCAGCGGCTCGGCAAACGCAGCAACAAGCAATGCCGCGACGAGGGCCAGCCCGCCCACGATGATCAGCGCCGTCGTCGAAAGATTGCGCCGCCAGCCATCCCCGCCTTCGGCCTCCGGTCGGTCGAAGAAGTGCGCGCTGAGGGCCTGGTCCATGCCGACCGAGGCGAGCGCAACGAGCAACGCGGACAACGTCATGAGCACATCCACGACGCCGTAATCAGCCGGCTCCAGTACGCGCGTGTAGAGCGGCGTGAGCAGCACCGTGAACAACGGGCCGATCAGCGCGCTGAGGCTGTAGGCGGCTGAGAAGCGCGCCAGGCGTTTCAACGTTTCGCGCATGATGTGGCGTGCCGGGACTCAGCCCTTCCCCAGCTCCCGGAAGGCACGCGGCGGACCGGCCTCGCGCTCAGCCTCGGCCTCGTGATACTCCTGTTCCGGGTCGTAGAAGATGATCTGGCTCCCGGAGCGCTCAAAGCGAAACGGCACGTGAATGTAGTGCCCCAGCGCCGCGCGCACGGCCTCGCGCCGTCCGGGCGGGGCAAAGATCAGCACAAACCCGCCACCGCCTGCGCCAAGCAGCTTGCCGCCCAACGCACCTGCCCCACGCGCCGCACGATACATCTCATCGACGTCGTCGTTGCTCACCAGCGGGCTGAGCTCGCGCTTCAGGCGCCAGGCCTCGTCAAGCAGCGCGCCCACATCGTCGATCGGGCCATCGCCGCCCAGCAGCGCCGCGCCCTCGTCGACCATCTCGCGGAAACGGCGCAGCTGGCGCGCCTTCTGCGCCAGGGTCGGGACGAAGGAGCCGGCCACGTCGGCGGCCGTGCGCTTGATCCCGCTGTAGAACAGCATCAGCCGGGACTCGAGCGCGTGCGTGCGTTCCGGCGACAACAGCAGCGGCCGCGCCAGCACCTCGCCATCGGGCAGAAACTCAAAGACGTTCAGCCCGCCATACGCCGTCGCGGCCTGGTCCTGCGAGCCGACGACCTCCTGGAGGACGTTCTGCTCGACGTGCAGGGCCTCACGCAGCAGCTGCGCCTTGCCCCTCAGTTCGCCGCGCAGCGCATGCAGGGCGTGCAACAGGCCAACGGTAAATGCCGAGCTGCTGCCCATCCCGCTGCGCGCCGGGAGATCAGCGTCGTGATGGATCTCCAGCCCGCGTGTCCAGTTCAGATGGCCCAGCACCCCGCGCACGGCCGGGTGCTGGATGTCCTCGATGCGCGAGGTGTTCTCCATGCGGGAATACACCACGCGAAAGCGATGTTCGAAGAACGGCGGCAGATAGCGCGTCGTGAGGTAGCAGTACTTGTCGATCGTGGTCGAAAGGACCGCGCCGCCGTGCTCGCGATACCAGCCCGGGTAATCGGTGCCCCCGCCAAAGAACGAAATGCGAAAGGGCGAGCGGCTGATGATCATCTACAGGCCGTCGATCTGATAGCTGCGGCCGAACAGGGTGAAGACGACATTGCCGGCCGGCGGCCGCACGAAGTTGATCTGGAAGGCCAGCGTCTCATTGGCCGGGATCGTCCATGGGAAACCCGGCAGCGCCGCGTTGAGCGCCGAGGGCACCCCGTTGCCGGTCAGCGAGACATCCCGCGGGGAGACGGCCAGATCGCGCGCGGTCAGGTTGCGGATCTGCCCAACGATGCGAACCTCAGCACCATCCGGCGACAGGTTCACCGCCAGCAGATCGACATCCGCCACCGGCGCGGCGGTCGGCGCCGGCGACGGCACAATGACGACGGCACGATACGGGATCGATACACGCGCGACAAAAGCGTTCGCGCGGTCCACCGAGAAGTCGAGTTCCAGCTTCGGGCCGGCCATCGTGGCAGGCACATCAAAGCCGGCCGTCACGTTCACGGTCGCGCCGGCCGCCAGCACGCCCGTCGACCAGCCTTTTCCGCCCGAGGCCGCCGATAGCGCCGGTGAAAGCGGGAAGCGCGCGCCGCTGCCGTCCTGCAGCTCCACGACGAACGCGCCCGCGTCCACGGTCCGCGTCAGAAGGTTGGTGATTTCGAGATCGACCTGATAGGCGCTGCGCCCGGCCGGCAGGCCGGCCTGCGCCGTCGTCAGCAGCCGCGGGTTGCTCGCCCGCACGCGCACATCCACCAGGTTGATCGGCGCGCCCACAGACGCGAGCACATTCGGCGAACCCTCGTCGGTGTAGCGCGCGACGACGACGCGGCGCTGGTTGGCCGTGGCCGTGTCGCCCAGCAAGAGCAGCGTGATCTGCGGCGTGCTCTGATCGCGCAGCAGGGCGGTGTCATCGACCTTGGCGCTGGTGAGCGAGGAGACGCGATAGCGCGCCTGGCCAGCCGCCGTGTCCAGCACCAGCAGGTCGTCCAGCTTCAGACCCTCGAAGGTGGCCCGGTTCTCGGTGCTGTTGGGCAGACCCAGCACGTAGTTGATCGCCGAACCACTTGCCCAAAACACTGTACGTTGTGCGTTTCGGTCGTAGTTCCATTCGTTGCGCGTGCTCAGCGTCGCCGCGCTCACGGAGAACGCCCGTGCGCCGACCTGCAGGCGGGTCGGGATGCCGGGCGGCGGCGTGGGGGCCGGCGTGCCGGCCACGATCACGTTCAGGCTGATCGAATTGGTGATCGCGCGCGTTGCCTCGGGCGTGCCGGAGACGATGCGCGGCTGGTCGGGGCGGTTCGACAGCGCCGCGAGGGCGATGACCAGACAGGCCAGCGCGCACACGCCGACCAGCAGCCCGGCCGAGAGCAAGAGCAGCGGCCGGCTGCGTGGGTCGGACCACAGCGCTGCCAGCGGGGCGCGGATGCCCTCCAGAAGCGGGCTTGGCGCGGCGGCCGACGCTTTGCCGGCCGCCGCGTCCTCTTCATGTTCCCAGGCCCCCTTTGTCGCACCGGGCAGAGGCCAGTCTTCGTTTGACTCGCCCGAAGGCGGCGGTGGAGGCGGTTGTGACGACATTTCGGGCGATTATAGCGATGGCGCTTAGCCGCCGCCGGCAGGCCCCCCCAGGCCGCCATCGGTCAGCTTGCGCAAATCCCCGAGCACGGCATCGACATCGGCGAGGGTGAGCGGCGACCCGTCCTTCTTGGTCAGCGTGCCGGCCTCGATGCGCGCGGCCGCGACCTCGCGGATGGTGGCGTTGCGCTTCATCGCCTCCTTCACCAGCTCGGCGCCGGCGAGATAGCCGATCACCGGGTTGAGCGCGGTGACGACGATGGCGTTGCGGCCCAGCCAGGCGCTGGCCTTCTCGCGCTGCGCGGTGATGCCCACCACGCACTTGGTCGTGAAGGCGTTGATCGCGCCGATCAGGACGTGCATCATCTCGAACAGGTTGTGCGCGATGATCGGCATCATCACGTTGAGTTCGAGCTGGCCGGCCTGCGCGGCGAGCGCGACGGCGTGGTCGTTGCCCTGGACGTGGAAGCAGGTCATGTTCAACATCTCGGCCATGACCGGGTTGACCTTGCCGGGCATGATCGACGAGCCGGGTTGCACGGCCGGCAGGCGGATCTCATCCAGGCCCGTGGTCGGGCCGGAGCTGAGCAGGCGGATGTCATTCGAGACGCGCGTCAGCGTCACGCACAACGTTCGCATGGCGGCGCTGAAGTCGGCGGCATCGGCCATGCTTTGCATGCCCTCGAACAGGTTGTCGCTCTCGTGCAGGGGCTGGCTGAGCAACCGGCTGAGCACGCGCGTCATGTTCTTGTGATAGTCCGGGTGTGCATTCAGCCCGGTGCCCGTCGCCGTGCCGCCAATCGGCATGCGGCGCAGCGCATCCGCGGCGCGGCTGAGCCGTTCGCCATCGCGGCGGATGGCCTTCGCATAACCGCCAAACTCCTGTCCCAGCCGGACCGGAACGGCGTCCTGCAGGTGCGTGCGACCGCTCTTGACCACATCGTCAAACTCGGCGGCCTTGGCCTCGAGCGCGGCGGCCAGGTCGTTCACGGCCTTGAGCAGGTCCGGCAGGCGCCACAGACAGCCCAACCGGATCGCGGTCGGGATGGTGTCGTTGGTGCTCTGGGCCATGTTGACATGGTCGTTGGGGTTGATCGGCTTCTTCTCGGTGGCGTTCAGCCCGAAGCCCATGATCTCGTTGGCGCGGTTGGCCAGCACCTCGTTCAGGTTCATGTTGTGGCTGGTGCCGGCGCCGGCCTGGAAGGGATCCACGACAAACTGATCGGCGAGCTGTCCGCCCATCACTTCCTCGCCGGCCTGGATGATCGCCGCGGCCAGTTTGGCATCGAGCAGGCCCAGATCACGGTTGACCTCGGCAGCGGCGCGCTTGATCGCGGCCATGCTCCAGACAAATGCGCGATACGGGCGCATGCCGCTGATCGGGAAGTTGAGGATGGCGCGCTGTGTCTGCGCGGCATAGTAGGCATTGGCGGGAACCTGCATCTCGCCCAACGAGTCTTTTTCGGTGCGGAAGCTCATGGCTGTCTCCTGAATACTGGAAATGACGATTCACGGCGCGCCAGCCGGCCACAGCGGACCGGACGAGCACTGGATGTGCCTGCAAGCATATGCGTCCGTGCGGGCTGATGCACCCGCCAGGTGGCCAGTTTGCCGACGGCGGGTTGGGCGCGCCCTGCTACTTCGACGCGGCCTCGCGCTGTGCGCGCTCCTTGCGCTGGTCGGAGATGCGATGCACGACCACCGGCAGCAGCGAGACGGCGATGATCGCCACGACGGCCAGCTCGAAGTTGTTCTTGATGATGGGAATCTGGCCGAAGAAGTAGCCGGCCAGGCTGGCGCCCGCCGTCCACAGCAGGCCGCCCAGCAGGTTGTAGGTGACGAAGGTGCGGTAGTGCATCTCGACTGCGCCCGCCACGATGGGCGCAAAGGTGCGCACAAAGGGCACAAAGCGCGCCAGCACCACCGCCTTGCCACCGTGCTTGTCATAAAACTCGCGCGCCGAGATCAAATACTGGCGCTTGAACAGCCGGGAGTCCTCGCGGCTGAAGATGCGCGGGCCGGTCTTCTTGCCAAACCAGTAGCCCACGTTGTCGCCGAGCACCGCCGAGATGAACGTGCCGATCAGGATCAACCCGATCTCGAAGGGCTTGCCCGGGGTCACGGCCGCCAACGCGCCCACGGCGAACAGCAGGCTGTCGCCCGGCAGAAAGAAGCCAAAGAACAGGCCGCTTTCCGCGAAGATGATCCCAAAAAGGGCGATGTAGGCCAGGGCTGGGAAGGGGCCGCTGCCGAGGGTGTCGAAGATCTGTTCGATGAGGTGAAGCATGGGTGCGTAATTCCTGAGGGAATGTGTTTGGCGCGCGCTCGACCTGAGCGGGCGCAGGTTGTTGGGATGAAGCGGCCGCGCCTAGCCTGTGCCAAACTGCCGGTCTCCGGCGTCGCCCAGGCCGGGCACGATGTAGCCGCGCTCGTTCAGGCGCTCATCCAGCGCTGCGAGATAAATCGGGACATCCGGGTGATCGCCATGCAGCCGCGCGACACCCTCCGGCGCGCCAATCAAGCCGAGAAACTTGATCTGCTTGGCCCCCCAGCGCTTGAGGATGTCCACCGTCGCGGAGGCGCTGCCCCCGGTCGCCAGCATCGGATCAAGCAGCAGGCAGATGTCGACGCTCGGCGCGACGGGCAGCTTGTTGTAGTACTCGACCGGCCGCAGCGTGCGCTCATCACGATACAGGCCGATGTGCCAGACCTGCGCGTAGGGCACCATTTCGAGGATGCCATCCACCATCCCCAGCCCCGCCCGCAGCACCGGGACCAGCCCAAGCCGCTTGGCCAGGCGATGGCCGGGCGCACTGCCCATCGGCGTCTCGACCGTGATCGCGCTGACCGGCACATCCACGGTCGCATCGATGAGCATCATCATCGAGATCTCACGGATGAGCTGGCGAAACTTCTTGGGCTCGGTGGTCGCGTCGCGCAGCAGGGCCAGCTTGTGAAGGATCAGGGGATGCGTCGAAACATGCAATTCCGGCATTGCGCGCGGGATTTTACCGCAGCGCCTTTAGAATGACCGACGATGCGTTTTCTCAAGCTGGGCGGCTCGCTCATCACCGACAAGACCCGCGACAACACCCCGCGCCCGAAGGTCCTGCAGCGCGTCTGCGCGGAGGTCGCCCGTGGCCTCGCCCAGGCACCCGGCCCGCTCGTCCTCGGGCATGGGTCCGGCTCCTTTGGCCACACCGCCGCCCGCCGATATGGCACCCGCGGCGGCGTGCATGACGCCGCGGGCTGGCGCGGTTTTGCGGAGGTCTCGGTCATGGCCGCCCGCCTGAACCGCATCGTCGCGGACGCGTTGCACGAGGCCGGCGTCCCGGTGATCGTCTTTGCCCCCTCGGCCAGCGCGCGCTGCCGCGACGGCGTGCTCGTTGATCTGGACACCGGCCCGCTCCAGGTCGCGCTGAAGCAGGGGTTGGTGCCACTGGTCATGGGCGATGTCGCCATCGACTCACAGCGCGGCGGCACGATCGTCTCGACCGAGGAGGTCTTCGCCCACCTCGTCGCCACGCTGCACCCGCAGCGCATCCTGCTGGCAGGTGAGACCGAGGGCGTGTATGCCGACTTTGGCAGGCCCAACCAGCACATCGTGCCGGTGATCACCCCGGCCAACTGGGAGGCCCTGCGATCCGGTGTCGGCGGCTCGCGTGGCGCCGACGTGACCGGCGGGATGGCGTCCAAGGTTGCGGACATGCTCGCCCTTTGCCGCGCCCACCCCGGGCTGGAGGCCGTCATCTTCTCTGGTCTGGTGCCCGGCACGGTCGAGCGCGCCCTGGCCGGCCAGACACCCGGCAGCACGCTGCGGGGAGGTTGACGCCGGAACCCCATTTCATCCCCTATAATCGCGCTGCAATCCAGTCCGCAAGTCAGCCGTTCGTCGTGAGTGTGTGAGCCCCGTGTCTCGGGACAACAAATCCGGTCGGCGTATTTCCAGGCTCGGTCTTGGCTGCGCTTCCCGTCAGGAAACACAATCGCGACGATCGTCTTTTTTCGGCCTGGGATCACTCAACCAGGAGGAGATGACATGTCCAAGTATCGGTTCTTTAAGTTGTGCAGTCTGACTGCGGCGGCTTCCATGCTTTTGGCCGCCTGCGGCAGCACGGCACCCACCGCGCCGACCGCGGCCCCCAAGGCCACCGACGCCCCCGCCAAACCCGCCGCGACCACGGCTGCCCCCGCGGCCACGGCAGTTCCCGCCAAGCCCGCCGGAAAGCGCGGCGCCGGCGACACCCTGCGGATTCTGTACTGGCAGGCCCCGACCATCCTCAACGCCCACCTGGCGAGCGGGACCAAGGACTTCGACGCCTCGCGCCTGATCCTCGAGCCCCTGGCCGCGATCGGCCCGGATGGCTCGCCCGTACCCACGCTTGCGGCCGAGATCCCGACATTGGCCAACGGCGGCATCGCCAAGGACCAGACGTCCATCACGTGGAAGCTGAAGAAGGACGTCAAGTGGTCGGATGGCACGCCCTTCACCGCCGATGACGTGGTCTTCACCTACAACTACTGCGCCAACAAGGAAACCGGCTGCTCGACGGCGTCGGCCTTCGCCGGCCTGAAGTCGGTCGAAGCGGTGGATGCCTCGACGGTCAAGATCACCTTCGACAAGCCCAGCGCGGCCCCGTATCGCACCTTCGTCAGCACGCAGGGCTACATCCTGCAGAAGAAGCAGTTCGCCAACTGCATCGGCGCCAATGCCGCCAAGGACAGCGCCTGCCAGGCCGCGAACAACGCGCCCGTCGGCACCGGCCCCTTCAAGCTGAAGGAATTCAAGTCCGGCGACACGGTGACGTATGTGATGAACGAGAACTACCGCGACCCGGACAAGCCCTTCTTCAAGGAAGTGGTCTTCAAGGGCGGCGGCGATGCCCCGAGCGCGGCGCGCGCGGCCTTCCAGACCGGCGACACCGACTACGCCTGGAACCTGCAGGTTGAGTGGGCGGTGCTCGATCAGCTGGTCAAGACCGGCGGCAAGGCCGTTCTCGTCAACACGCCGACCTCCAACGTCGAGCGCGTGATGTTCAACGCGACCGATCCGAGCGCGGCGCTGGGCGACAAGCGCGGCGAAGTCGGCAGCCCGCACCCCTTCTTCACCGACAAGAAGGTGCGCCAGGCGCTGGCGATGGCGATCGACCGCAAGACGATCGCCGAGCAGCTCTACGGCCAGACCGGCGATCCGACCTGCGAACTGATCACGACCGATCCGTTCATCTCGCCCTCCAAGCTGTATGGCGGCCTGCGCAAGTGCGAGCCCAACATCGAGGGCGCCAAGAAGCTGCTCGACGAGGCCGGCTGGAAGGCTGGCGCGGGCGGCATCCGCGAGAAGGACGGCAAGAAGCTCAAGGTCACCTTCCTCACCAGCACCAACACGCTCCGCCAGAAGGAGCAGGCGCTGATCAAGGATGCCTGGGCGGCGATCGGCGTGGACACCGAGCTGCTCAACGTGAGCTCGACGGTGTTCTTCAGCACGGATGCCGGCAGCAACGACACCATCGGCAAGTTCTTCAACGACGTGCAGATGTACACCAACAACTACACGACGCCGGACCCGACCGACTATCTGTGTGACTTCACCACCGGCCAGATCTCGGCGAAGTCCAACGGTTGGCGCTCGGGCAACAACGTCCGCTACTCCAACCCCGAGTATGACAAGCTGTGCGATCAGCTCCGCGCCGCGGCCGACGATGCCGCCCGCAAGGACATCGTGGTCAAGATGAATGACCTGCTGGTGACGGATGCCTTCGTCGTGCCGCTCGTCGCGCGCAAGCGCGTCTCGGCGATGGCCAAGGATCTCAAGGGCGTCAAGGGCACGCCGTGGGATTCCGAAATGTGGGACATCGCAGACTGGTCCCGCTAGGTTCGTAAGCCTTGGACAGGGGCGCGCCCAACCAGCGCGCCCCTGTCTTCATCTTCGGCAGGCGCCATGCTCAATCACTTCATCCGCAAGGTCCTGTATGCGATTCCGAGCCTGATCGGGATCAGCTTCATCATCTTCGCCATCCTTGCCCTGGCGCCTGGCGACCCCATGTCCGAATTCGGGGCCAACCCGGATGTGCCTGCCGAGGTGCGCGAGAACATCAAGAAACAGCTCGGGCTGGATCAGCCCTGGCCGGTTCGCTACGTGAAGTGGGCGTCGACGGTGGTGCGCGGCGATCTGGGCTTCTCGTTTGCGGCCAAGATTCCGGTGACCCAGCTGATCGGCCAGCGCCTGCCGCAGACGATGATGGTGGTGGGTGTGGCCTACCTGCTCTCCCTGCTGATTGCGATCCCGGTGGGCGTGCTGTCCGCCGTCAAACCCCGCTCGCTGGCCAGCCACGCGGTCAGCCTCCTCACCATGGTCGGCATCTCGCTGCCAACCTTTCTCACCGGCATCATCCTGATCCTGATCTTCAGTGTCGAGCTCGGGGTGCTGCCGATGATCTACGACACCAACCTCAAGCTGACCAGCGCCGAGGCCTGGGGCAAGCAGATCAAGCAGAGCATCATGCCCATCGCGGTACTGGCGCTGTTCAATGCCGGGGCGATGACGCGCTTCATGCGCAGCGCCATGCTGGACAACCTGCCCGCCGATTACGTGCGCACCGCGCGCGCCAAAGGCCTGAGCGAGTGGACGGTGATCGTGAAGCACGCGCTGCGCAACAGCCTGATCCCGGTTGTCACGCTGATCGCCGTCAACCTGCCGGCCGTCTTCACCGGGGCGATCATCACCGAGCAGATTTTCCGCGTCAACGGGATCGGCGAGCTGCTGGTGTCGTCGATCCAGCGTTCCGACACGCCCGTCGTGATGGGCGTCGTCTTCATCTACGCCGTGCTCGTCGTCGGCAGTCAGCTCATCGCCGACGCCGCATACGGGCTGCTCGATCCGCGCATCAAGTTTTCCTGAGCCATGAGCACCCTCGCCAAGGCCGCCCTCTCCCCGCGCACAACCAATCAAACCAAGGTGCGCACCCAGACCGAACTGGCCTGGCGGCGTTTCCGCCGCCATCCCTCGGCCATGGTCGCGCTCATCACGCTCATCGTGCTGATCCTGATCGTGACGATCGGGCCGATGATCTACACCGTCAACCCGATCAAGCCCAACCCGCTCAACGGGTATGTGCAGATGTTCTCGCCCAAGGCGCCGCTCGGCACCGACGACGTCGGCCGCGACCTGCTCGCGCGCCTGCTCTTTGGCGGACGCATCTCGCTGGCCGTGGGCGTGTTCGCCATGCTCGTGTCGATCATCATCGGCACGCTGATCGGGTCGTATGCCGGCTACTACGGCGGCCTGCGCGACTTCGCGCTCAGCCGCTTCACCGACCTGTTTCAGGCGCTGCCCGTCGTGCCGGTGCTGCTGCTGGTGACCTATCTGTTCAAGGAGCCGATCAAGGTCTCGCTCGGGCGCGAGCTCGGCGTCTTTGTGCTGGTCGTGGGCATGATCGGCGCGCTGAACTGGATGACGACGGCGCGCCTGGTGCGCAGCTCCTTCATGTCCCTCAAGGCGCGCGACTTCGTGGAGGCGGCGCATGCGTTGGGCGTCTCCGAGGCGGCGATCATGTTCCGTCACATCCTGCCCAACGCGCTGGGGCCCATCGTGATCTCGGCCACGTTGAACGTCGGCGGGGCCATCATCACCGAGTCCGTGTTGTCGTTCCTCGGCGTCGGCTTCGAGGCCGACTGGCCGACCTGGGGCAGCCTGGTCTTTCAGTACAAGGACTTCATCGGCATCCTCAACCACGCCGTGCTGCTGCCCGCCCTGATGATCTTCATCACTGTGCTGGCCGTCAACTACCTCGGCGAGGGCTTGCGCGACGCGCTCGACCCGCGCAAGAGCCGCTAGACAACGCGCCCCGGCGGTCCCTTTCATGCCGGACCACCGGGGCCCCCCGGTTGTCAGCGGGCAATGATCGGCAGATAGGCTTTGGGCGGTGTGCAGGTGCTGGGGCTGAACTCCGAGCCATAGTCGTAGTATGCAAAGCCCGAGAGCGTCCAGAAATACCCGGCCGAGTTCTTGTAGGCGGCGTAGCAGCGCGGGACGGCGCCTTCGCTCAGGGTGATTTGCCAGATCCCCTGCGCATCGACGGCCGCGACGCCCATATACGTCTGACCCTCGCCATATCCGGAGATGTCAAGGCCATCGCGGAAGACGTAGACGTGGGTGCTGTTCGAGCCCAGCGCACCAAAGTAGAAGGCATCGCTGGTCCCGATCAGCGTGACATCGCCCGCGCTGCGAATGACCTGTGTGATCACCGGCCAACCCGGGGTGGGCACGTTGGACTGCGCCGTCGGGGTGTCCTTGTCGATGCCCAGGCCGCCATTGGCATAGGCTGCGACGCTCAACCAACGATTATCATGCGCGCCGCCCCATTCCTCGATGCCATCATAACCGTTGTGCGAGACGCTATCCGTAATGACGGTGTTCCAGGCCGTACCCGGGCCGCCGAATTCGATCCCTGACCCCAGGTTGTCGAAAATCGAGTCGCCCGGCCCAATCGTGTTGTGGTTGGCGTCCCCAAAGATGCCAATGCCGGCGGCCACATTCTTGCCGATCCAATTGCCATCCGAGATCAGCGTGTTGCGCGAACTGGCGTCCAGCATGACGCCATATGCTCCGTTCGCCAGGGCCCGCAGCAGGGGCGCGCTCGGCTTGCTGGCCAGGCGTGGGGCTGGCCCGCTCGGAGCCAGCGGCCCGGCGGCCAGCGCGCTGCTCAGGCCGATGTCATTCAACCGGATCGAGTTGCTGAGGGTGTTGGCGCCCACCACACGAACGCCGTTGTTGACATTGCCGCCGATGACGTTGAGGCGGTCTACGGTGCCATCGCCGATGGTGTTGCTGTAGGCGCCGGTATCGATCAGCACGCCGTTGTCGTTGGGGATCAACCACCCGTCCGGCCGCGCGCCGATCCAGTTGCGGGTGATGGAGGTCCCGTGCGTGCCATCCGCGAGGTGTATGCCATTCCCCGTGTTGCCGCCGATGACGTTGCCCTGCTCGAAGACGGCCAGAATGACGAAGATGCCTCCCAGCCAGTTGTCGCTGCTCCCGGAGAGGAGGATGCCATCCCCGCTGTTGTTCGTCATCGTCGCCGGGTAGACCGCGCCGATGACATTGCCGAGGATGCCGTTGGCATCGGAGCCATAGACGCTGATGCCGTTGCCGGTATTGCCATAGATGAGATTGGCGTCCCCATCCCCGCTTCCACCGATGCCATTCAGGAAGGATGCGTTGCTCAGATACACCCCGCCGGCGCCGTTGACCGATGCATTGTGGTGAACGCGGTTGTTGGTCAGCACGTTGCTCGATGTGCTGTTGATGTTATTGCTCCCCGTTCCGGACAGCCAGATACCCGCGTAACGATTATTGGCAATCTCATTGTTGCGCAGGGCATTGCGCCGCGCGCCATTGCTGCCGTTCGCCAGGACGGCGATGCCGACCGCATTGGGCCAGAGCTCGCCCGTCGGCCCGATCCCGATGAGGTTGCCGCGCGCGGCGGTGTCCGGTGCGACGCCGATCTTCGCATCATCGGTGCCATACAGCAGCACCCCGTGCGCGGTGTGACAGCCAATCACGCTGTTGTGCAGCCAAAATGAGCTGGCGCTCGAACTTACCGGGTCGGCAAATATGCCGTATTGCCCCTGCCGGCTGAGCCCCCCGCAATTGTTCGTCGTGGCCGGCGTGACACCGAGATAGAGCGAGTCCAATTCGTTTTGCGCGCCGGACAGGATGCGCACATCCGAACCAAAGCTGTTGACGATGCTGAGCAGGCTGAGGGATTGCTCATTGCCATTCAGCGCAAACGTGTCACCACTGGAGCTCCCGGCCGCATTGATGATGACGGTGCCCATGCGGCCCCGTACGCTCGTCCCGGTCGCGGTCATCGGCGGCAGCGACGCCGTGAGATTGACCTGGCTCACGGCAGGATCGAAGTCGATGGCCAGCCCGGCTCCGCCCAGCAGGTGGACCTTGTTGATCGCCCCGCGCAACGTACAGTCATTGGGCGCCGTGGTGCAGGCGGTGATGTTGAGGTCGTCGCTGCGATCGACCGTCAGTTTGCGGATGAGCGTGCAGGCCTGCGACGCGTTGTTGGCCATGTTCGGGTCGGGCGAATCGCTGCGCACCGAGGCCGTGTTGCACACGCTGACGCCATCGGCGAGCGCCGAGCTGTCGACCACCAGCGATATGACCTGTGGGCCGTAGCTCGAATACACGCCCGTGGAATTGATGCAGCTGACCGTCCCGCCCGCGCCCACCGGCGGTGTCGAACACGACCAGCCCACCAGCGTCGGCACCGTCAAACGGTCGAATGTTGTTCCAGCCGGCAGCACATCGGTGAAGACCACCCGCTCTGCCAGGTCCAGCGGGCCGTTGTTGGTCACGGTGATGGCGTAGCGGATCTGCGCGCCGGAGACGGCCGCGGCCGTCTTCTGGATCGAGACATCCGCCGTCGTCGTGTCCAGGATCCACAGCCCGCGCCCGTAGCTTGCCGCAATCACGCGACCACGCGCCTCGTCAAAGGCGAAGTTGGAGGCATTGATGATCTGCGTGCTGTCCTTCAGGCGCCCCCACGACGCGCCGTTGTCAAGGCTCATGATCGTCCCGGCTTCATCGGTGCTGACGAAGATGCGGTTCGGGTTGGTCGGGTCCCACTGGATGAAATGCGGCTGCAGCAGACCCCCCGCGGAAAAGAGCTTCGCCCCGTGGTCGGTCAGCTGGTCGGTGAGCACCCAGTCCGTCGTCCAGCTGGCCCCGCCATTGCGGGTCACCTTCATCGTGCTGGAGACCTTGTCCGCGTAGATGATGTGATTGGAGTCGGTCGGGTTGACGCCATACACGGCCGGGCAGATGAAGGTGCCCTGGCCCATGCAGTAGATGCTGATGTCCCCGGCCGGGAGCAGGTCGCCGCTCACGGAGGGCACCCCGGAGCGCGTGTTGAACACGGCGCGCAGGCCGATCCCGCCGCCGGCGCGCTGGATGGGCTGCAGCGCCACGGGGTTGGATGCCGACCCCGCCAGCCGGGGTGGCCCCCACAGCGCCTGCGCGATGGTGGCGCCGGCCACGGGCGTCCAGCTTCCGCCCGTGTTCGTGGTCAGGTAGAGCTGTGACACGGTATTGGTAGGTGCGTTGGGCACGCTCCATTGCAGATACACGCCTGCCGCGACGAAGACGGGGTTGCCACCGCCACCGGGCGGGTTGTTCCAGAGATATTCCCCGCCGAAGTACGGTCCGCTGCCGAGGTTTGAGCAGGGGCCACACGCGGCATACGCGAGGGTCTGCCCCACCGACGACGCTGTGTTGCGCGCCATCTGGAGGAAGAAGCCCTCGCAGCAGGTGTTGTAGGGCCAGCTCACGCCGCTGTCGGACGACGCCCACAGGCTGTTGTCCTGCGTGCCGAAGTAGACATCCGTTGCGCCGGGATGAACCTGGTTGGCGACCTCATAGACTTGCAGCGCATTGAACCCGGCATTCCCACCGCCGACCGCCGTCCAGGCGGCGCCGCAGCTGACCAGTGTGCTGGTCGAGGGGCCGCCGTCGCCGACCACGTACAACGGACAATTGCTCGCCCAGCCCCAGGCCATGGCGGCCGGGTCGGCGTGGCTGAGCGTCACCGACGACCAGGCAGAACTCGAGCAGCGGTTGCCCGGACCGCCCGCGATGCAGATCTGGCGGCTCATCCCGACCCCGTCACCGAAATAGACATCGAAGTGGCCGGCGACGCCATCGCGGGACGGCCGCGTGTAGACCAGCGCCGGACGGTTGGGGCAGTACTGCGCGATGACCGGCGTCCAGGACAGCCCACCGTTGTCCGATTCGTACAGCCGCTCGTCGAAGTAGAGCGCGCCCCCACAATTGATCAGGCCGGCGCCGTTGACGGCCGCGAACAGGACGTTGGGCTCGGAGGGTGAAGAGGCCAGCGCGTGCGACCAGGCGCCCGTGCAGTCCCCGAGCAGCGCGCTCGTCGTCGTCCACGTCACGCCGCTGTCCAGCGAGCGGCGGTGGCCATAGTCGCCGCAGATGTCGACGATGCGGTTGGCGCCGTTGGCGCGGGCGATGACCGAATACGTGCCCGGCGATGCGCCGGGGTTCCAGTTGCTGACGTGCGTCCAGGTGGCCCCCTTGTCGCGGCTGATGGCCAGCCCGCAGTCCGTGCCGACGTAGACCTCGTTGGCGCTGGTGACGACGGCGATGCCATAGGCACTGGCGCGTGGCGCGGTGGCGCAGCTCACAGACGCGCTGGCGGGGTGATACCAGGAAGCGCCATCGTTGGTCGAGAGCAGGATGCCGCCCTGATTGGTCGAGCGCGTGTCATAGGTGGAGGTGGCAATCACCCACTGGCCATCCGTCGTGACGTATTTGACATCCGCCATGCGGAACTGCACCGTGTTGCCGTAGTGCGCCCAGGTGGCGCCACCGTTGGTCGTCTTGAACAGGCCGCCGCTCTCGGTGGCCACCCAGGCCTCGTTGACGTTGGTCGGGTTGACATCGACCGCGACCGCGCGCCCGCCCCAGCCGATATTGGGCTGGAAGGCGGTGGCGCTGGCCGCCTCCGGGCTGGGAAGGTTGGAGGGCGGGGGCGGCGGGAAGTACTCGCGCACCTCCTCAGAGTCCTTCTCGCGTTTGGCCTCGATGCGTCCAACGATCAGATATTTGGCATCGCGAAGCGCGCCGTCGGGGCCCTGTTGCGTCGCGGCGATCTCATGGGTGCCGTATCTGCGGGCGGCGGGGAGCGTGGCGCTGAAGCTGCCGTCGGCGTCGACGGTGATGTCGGCCGCGAGGGGGGTGTCGTCCTGCTGCAGCGTGAGTGGGCCGCAGGTGAGCGTTGGGCAGAAGTGCTGCCCGCGCACGGTGACCATTTGGCCGGGGCTGGCCTGGGCCGGGTCGAGGGTGAGATAGGGTTCCGCGGCGCTGCCGGGTTGGGTGGCGAAGCCGGGGCCGGCCGTGGCCGTGCGTGCGGGGGGTGTCGAGGGCGTTGCGCTGGCGAGGGCGCTGAGCGAGATTCCCAGCGCCAGCGAGAGGCGACCAACTTGAGCGATTCTGTTCATCCTGACCTCCCCGTGCGGGCCGAACCCAACGATCTTTGACCTGATGGGCGATTCTGGGCGTGAACGGTGAATCGCGCAAGTCGCGCGAATATGCAGTCCGTGATCGCTGTGGTAGAATTTTCGGGCTACGGTCTGGAGGCGTGGTGTAGAGGCCTAACACGCTGCCCTGTCAAGGCAGAGACCGCGGGTTCGAATCCCGTCGCTTCCGCTAATGGCAACTGCAAACGGCGCCAACGCCGCCCCAATGAGGGCGGCGTATTCGTTTTTCGGGGTGGGGATGGAGGCGATCTGCCATCGAAGTGCGCGGAGCGGCAGATGAAATCTTGCCTAGTACACCTGAGGACGTTCATATAGCGCGTCGCGTCGGAACCTCGCCAACAAATCTCGAGAGCCCACTTAGCGCCGAAGCAATGTTGCGGTCGGCAGTTGAACGCGCTTCTCGCAGGTTCCCGAGCTCGAGCTCGTCATGCGTTCCGAATGGCAACGCGAGTAATTGACCGCCCTGCGTTCTCACGCGAGCGGTTGTCGTGAGCCGCTGGATGCCCAACGCCACGTCATTCAGCCACATGGCATGCCCACCAAGCAGCGTCTCCTCGAGGTCAGACTCGGGACGGTAGTTGCCGCTCCCGCGACCTGTACGTAAGCCTGAGACGAAGCGCTGGAGTATCGGAAGCAATTCAAAGTAGCGCTGCACGCAGATGCCGGCATACTGTCTGAAGTCCGCCCAGGCGTCCGCGGGGATCTGACTATCCGCTGACGAGATGTTGGTTAGTTCGTGATCCCAGTGACAACGCAGCGCCATCGCGAGCGTTTCAAAAATCTGGACGAAGTTGTCAATGCCATCCATGTTGGGGGTCCGCGCATGACTTTCCAGTTTTCGCCTGTGTTTTGGATAGAACTCATCCATCGCCGAACGCAGGGTCTCAACTTTCCTGGCCAGCAACGGCGGGATTCCCGAAAATCCGCGCATTGCCTCCACGTATCGTCGGCCCCGAGTGTTTCGATGAAGACCCTCAGTTGGGATGTTCATCCACTGCAGGAAGTCAATGATCGCCTTGATCTCGCCGCGATCCACTAGGTCCTTGAGGACCAGGTAGAACTTGCCGGGATCACGTTGACTTGCCTCCCAGTTGGGTCGGAATCGGTGCGGGAGATCACCGGTTCGCGCGTTCTCAATCCAACGCCATCCGGAGAGTGGCTCGCCATCCTCGGAAACGAGACGGGCCCGGACCGCGCCCTTTCTGAGCGCCTCTCGGGCCGCCTCAGGGAGCATGATCTTGAGAGGCGACTGATTAGCAGCGACCGAAATCGAGACGGGAGGCTCTGTAGACAACGCCACGCGCAGCGGGCCATTCCAGAGTGGCGAATAGTCCAATACTAGATACGGCTCACGCCATTCGACACGTGAGAGGGCAACATAGGTCGGCGACGATACCCACGTCGGCTGCTGGGGGGCGCAGATAATCCTGGTCTCGTCGGCCGGCACTACGAGTCTCCCCATAGCGTTGATCAGCGCGCTGACCTCCCTCCGCCGCGCGTCCTTGACCAGAAGTCCTGTTTCGAAGTTGCCGGGCCCAGCTTTTCGCAGCAATGCCGATGCTGTGCAATTCGGACTCCCGGACATACACACCACCACCTCTCCGCGGCGGGCAGCATGGAACTTGGCGTGTAGCATGCGGCCCGCGTCCTCGCCATTGGCATACTCAAGCAATTGAATCTTCAGTTCGGTATTCGGATGCGCGGAACGCCAGCCAGCGAGGCGATCCACCGGCAGCGTCGTATCTCGATCGCGCGTAATCAGGCGAATCACGCGCGGGTCAAAGCGTCGCGCGATCTCGCTCAACGCATCCAGATTCGCGTCGAAATATGGGCAGAGAGTGATGAACTCCTCAACGGGTCCGGCGCCGAGCGCCTCTTCAAATGAATCAAGCAGCGGGCGGTCAAGATTGTGGACTAATGCAGGCGAATGATCATCTTCCGGAACCGCTTGAAAAAGCCAGTCTGTGTTCGCGCGGATTGTAGCTAGGTGGCCGGAAAACGCGCCGTCCGCCGGCAACCATCGCATGGCAATCGCCTCCAGAATATCGAGTGCCGCATGAAAGATGCGCGGGCTGCGTCCATCGCTTTTTCGTGCTTCAAATACCTGGATCAATTCGGCGTTTTCGCCCAGACCGCTCTCTGTGAAGTTGGCGCTGCCCACAACCAGCCGTGCGGCGCTGCCTGAGGTGAAGAGCATCAGTTTCGGATGAAATACCCGCGATCCCACAGTCACGTCCTGGAGAAGGTAACGATGGTTGACGTATCGAAGATCCGCGTCATCGCACAACCGGGCGAAGTCAGCAACATCCGTCAGGACACTGATGACCGCGCACCCTCTGAATGCCCGAAAGTCGTTCAGAATGGCGTTTTCAAATATCGTTGCGCCAAACCGATATGTGCAGACGACGGCGTGGTCATATCCTGGCGCCTTCTTCAGCACTTCCGTGAGCGAGACTTTTTCCACATCAGCCTCCGAGGCCCCGCGCGCGCAACAATCGCCGGCCATCAGCCGTCAGCCGAATGGCGTTTGCAGTCTCAGCATCAGGGTCACTGTTCATATCTACCAGTCCGAGGTCGTTCAGGATTGACATGGCGCTGTTCAGCCTCGACGGGCGCATGAAGGTCTCATAGCCCTTGACGCGGCCAATTCGGTTCCGATCGTCCTGTCGCAACCATGGGCTATGCGACTGACCGCGCTGTGAATGGGTCCGCCTCTCGTGACGAAGAATGATGTCTCGAATGAGCCGAACCAGAAAATCTCGAAACGACACGCGCTGATCGGCGCACTCATCAATCAGCTTTGCAATCTGCTCAAACCACAGATCGTCCCCAGCCCACCCACTCATTTCAATCCAAGGGGGATGCACGCCACGCCATGCGCGCTGGCGCTCGTAGATGGCGAAGAACGTCATCACGCAGGCCGCCAGAACATCGGCGGGGCCGGCGTCGTCAAAAGCAAACTCGAGACCGTATTCGGAACCCGGATCGGTCAATGCACCCCGCCCTCGATTGGGCGTGGCGGCCGAGGATTCCAGCCAGCCGGCCAATACATCTCGCGCGGGTGGCACGCGCATTCGCCTTGACCAAGCGCGCTTTAAATTCGGAAGAGACAGTCCATCGACAAAACCTTCGACCGTGAGGGGGTCAGGGGCAGTCGCATCCAGAAGAAGACCGAAGACCGCTTCCAGAGCACACATCGCGTAGCCATGGCCGCGCAGGAGAGCATAGCGATCAGCGCACGTCCGCAAGGCCTCGGGCACCTCCAGTTGAATCTCACGCCCGTCCCTGAGAAGTCGATTCGTGTAAGCCGCTTGCCCGAGGAGCAGTCGATCAATGGTTTCGGATTCGAAACCATCAGCGCGTTCTGCCTGGCCAGTCACCCAAAGACACCACAGGAAACTATCACGACGATTGATCGCCTCGGGAGCATCAAGCGTGGGAGGTCCGAACATGAGATCCTGAATCGTTACTTTCTCGCCGACACTCAATGCCCTGATTCGGCATTTCTTCCCATAGCCAACAAGGTTCTCGGCCGACAAGGACGCGGGATCGCTTGTTGCCAGCGTTTGACCATAGGCGGTATGCCCAATGGCGTCTTGATACGCGCGCACGAGCGGCATGGCAGCTTCCGTGACGAGGTCACATCCGTTTGCTGATTCAGGACGCGACACGAGGCCGAGCTTGAAGAGCGAGCCTTGATATACCTGTCCATACCCGCCGAGATCATTTGCCGGAAGCGGGCGGAAATCCAGTGAGATGGGTTGGGAAGGCTCCCGCTCATTCCAGTGTCGCCGGCCTTCGTCAACGCCCAGGAGATTCGTTCCGATTGGCTCCGACTTGGATTCCACGGCTGCCTGAGCGAGCACAAAGGCAGCTTCGCGCCGGCGCAGGCCATTGACAAATCCAGGTCTGGCATGGGTATGGTGGACCGTCGTCGTTGACCAGATCGCCCAGGGATAGAAAGCATAGTAGCGCGCCCGCCGAGTAGCGGTGGTGACCCCAGACAGCAACCACTCGCCCATACGATCAAAGACGCGCACCAAGCCAAGAGGATCCCGGTTGATATCGCTCACCTTCGATCGGGACGTCCATTGGGGCAAGCGGGCCATCTATGCAGGCTGCAGGTTCACGGCATTTTTGGCGGGAATGTTCTTCTTCTTGTCAAACCCGTCTTCCAAAGCGAAAGTAACTTCTTGGCCAGCTGCCAATAGCCGACGCGGACCCTTGAACTCACTCAACCGAAAGAAGTAGCTCTTTCGATCTTGGGTCAAGACAAAGCCGAACTTTTCACGGATCTCGGTGATCCTCCCCGTGAATCGCTCCTGTCTTTCCGCAGCGACCGCGGCCCAAACCGGCGTCAGCCGTTTGATGATTGCATTTGATGACTCAAGTTTGTCGATCTGAACACCTGCCTCGGACAGGACATTCGCGAGGTCGGAGCTGATTGGCCAGTTGTGCTCGAGACGAACGGCGGCCATCAACGCATAATGCTCGGCGGCTTCCTTCGGTCTGTCTGCCGCGCGAAGCAACTGACCGAGCAACTCAAAAACGCCCAGCTTCATCTGCGGCTCACCGTGCCCAATAGCCGCCTGGGCGGCAAAAGAGAACGCTTCATCGGTCAGGCCTTCCTGCGCCAAAAGCTCTGCCAGATCATGCTGGATAAAGAACTCCTTCTTTCGCACAAGCAGATCCCGCAGGTCAGCGATAGCCTCTGTTCGGCGACCGAGCTTTCCCTTGGCGATCGCAATGCGCCGCCTGATCCAGATATCATTGTCATAGTGAAACTGCTGAATCTGCTTGAGGGCCTCTTCACCGACCGCTATGCACTTCTCCCATTGGGTGAGTCCCACCAAAACGTCCGTCAACGACGCGAAGCAGCGTTCCTTGTCCGATGCGAGCTTTCGCTGCGCGCCCGTCGCATCGGTAAACTGAAATGTGTCCGTGGAGAGCTGGGCCGGATCAAGTTGGCTGAGCCAGGCGTACCGATCCTGGGCGCGCGGATTCGGCTTTGATTTCAGGTAGTCCGACACATGCAGAATCGTCTTTGCGAAAGCGCTAAATTGGTCCTGGCGCACGAGCGAAGTGACCTCTTTGGCAGCGCGCAAATAGGGTTGCTCATCTCTGGAGATCTCTTCATCCGACTTCTTGATATACAGGTCATAGAGACACCACGCCAACTCGTTGCGGGCATATGCAAAGTCCGACTTGATCTTCAGAGTATCCCGGCACACTTGCTCGGCTTCCTGAGCACGCCGGACCTTTCTGAGACAACTGGCGTAGCCCCAGCCATCCCATTCATTCCGCTCGTTGGGCCTGTTCTTCCAGAGCTCCTCATATAGCGGCAGCGCCGCATTGAAGTCCTTGCTCTTCCTCAGTGCCGAAGCCTTATCTCGCAACTCGATCGTGTTTGTCATGGGAATACTCCTTTCAACGCCGTTGTGCTCAACAGCGCAATGCCTGAATCTGTGCCTGGAGAGCGGTGTAATCGTATCGAAGCTCATCCACGGGAACCACCGGTCGATTTCTATACCGGCATGCCTCGGCGACCGCCTCGGCCAGTTGGATGAAGTCAAAGTCGCAACCCGCGAAGGGAAGCAGGATCTTGTTGTAGTGGTCGACGGCGACCAGCCCGTCGCCGTCGGCAAGATCCTCGGCTTTCGTGCCGGCCGCTATCCCAAGAAAGTCCTGCCATTCGCCTTCCAAAGACGCGAGCGTTGCGGGATCCACTCGGACATCATGAAGCTTGAGACTCAGCGGGCTTTTGGCCGTCAAATAGAGATGCAATACGCCCAAGGAATTGCCGCCCCGCGCCAACGAGATCTGCGCATCAGAATGATTGTAGAAACCTCGAATGGCGGCGGAATAGCCCGCCGCGACCAGATGATCACAAAACGCCTGGGCGCGCGTTTTGAGCTGCTCCTCGGGGTTCGACACGGTGGCCGCGTCTGCTGAAGAGCCTGACGCCTTTCTTGTCAGCGCAAGACGCGCCAAGGCATCAGCGCGCTCATTGCCCGAATCACCGGAATGCGCGGCCACCTTCTGCCAGTCGATCTTGATGTTGCTCGAATGAACAAACTCGGCATACTCGCGGGTCCGGTTGTTCTTGGCCTTCCAGGCTCCGGTCGCCCAGGCAGCGACACCTTCATAGTCGTAGTAGATGATCACCGCGCTATGCCCTTGCCTCTGGCACCACGAAAGCGCCTGCGTTGCCGCCTCCAACTCCCCCAGCACCTGCCTTTGCGAGGTGTCATCGATCGTTCCCGAAAGCTCCTCAGTTACGCTGCCATTCGCGCAAATGACTGCCGCCCAACCCACGCACGCCACGCCCTCTTGATATGAGCCATCCACGTAGATGGCTAGATCTGGAGCAGTTTTTCCTGCAGCATCCCGGGGCCGGTTCCAAACCGCCATGAGCGCGTCGTTGCAGCTCGAGTCACGGAGTTCAGTCAAGACGAGCTTGAATGTATCCGTTTTGGGTTTGTAAAAGACGACGGCCAGGCCCAGATCCTTTCCCTCCCTTGATACGGCCACCTTGATGCCATACTCACTCAGTGATTCTGGCACCACTCGCCCCTTGAACCCGGCCTCCGCCAACGCGAGGACAAAATCCTCGGCGCGCGTCTTGAGCGGAACCGCATTAACGCTGGCTGCCATGGGTTCGTCTCTCCTGCAGCTTCGCATCGTATCTCAGCAAGTCGGCCACCAGACGATTGCTTGGATCGCGGTACAGAATGATCAGTTCTTCGGTGCAGCGGGTCAGGCTCACATACACCTTGCGCCGGCAAAGCTGTTCCTGCAGGTCACGATCCTTCGCCGATTGCAGAATCGCCGATTTGACCATGCTCTCGAAGAGATGCTCGATTCCCGAAACGATGACGACTGGCTTCTCGAGGCCCTTCGCATTCTCATAGCTGACCAACGTAACGGCCGCATCGCCATCATCCCGATCGCCAATGCCGCACCGGATCCCGGCCTTTTCCAGGCTCGACTGAATGCGATGCAGACTGCCTTCATCGGCGATCAGCATGAGCTCGTCGAGAAACCGGCCCGCCGAAAGATAGCCTTGGACCCGCCTCACGAGGTCGACGAATTCGTCGTTCGATCGCATCATGACGGCGTAGTTGTCCAGCGGGCTCGGATACACGATCTTGTCTTCGCGGTACTTGAAATCGGTCAAGTCTTGTTCTGTCAGCGGGCTGCCAAACACAAAACGCGTCGCGAGTTCGGCAATGCCGCGCGGGGTGCGATACATGGCGAGTGTTCTTTTCAGTTCGATGTCGGCAGGCAACTCCCGCAGTTGGGTGAGGTTATAGGTGCGCTGATAGATGCGCTGACCGATGTCGCCGACAAAGAACAGGCGGCCCGATACGCTGAGATGGTCGACAATCTGCAGATAGAGAGTGTCGAAGTCCTGCACTTCGTCGACGAAGACGTGGTCATAGACGCGAACCAGATCGGGTTGGTCAGCAAGAATAGCCTCCACGTCCGCGCGGAGATTTTCTTCCGTAGCGTTCTCGGGCACTTTGTCGTCGTATGCCTTCTCAACAATCTGCCGCATAAGGGCCGGTATGCTCGCAACCTCGATGCTGTGGTAGGACCTTTTCGCGTCTTCTTTTTTCCGGCGCAGAATGCGCTTGATATTGTTGGCCAGGTTCTCGTTGTAGGTCGTCAACAAGATTCTGGGAGGCTGCCCTTTGGCAGCATCTACAAGATGCAGTGCCTTCGCGACGAGAGCCGTCGTCTTGCCGCTTCCAGCAACGTCCAGCAAATGCCAGGAATGGTGGTCAAGACTGAGCACCCACTTTCTCTGCGTCGCATCCAGAACACCGACCTTCTGCTTCGCGTCCTGACGCTTGCGGAGATCGTCAATCGCAAAGTGCCGCGGCAGGAGGCGCTCAAATACCCAGTCGATCTCCGCCAATCTTGACCGGTGAAAGTCGGGGTTGCGCCAGACCAGTTCCCGGAGGAACGCGTCAGGACCACTCACGTGCCGATCCAGATCATCCTTAAATATGGTGCGATCCAGGTGGAGCAGAAAACGGCTTTGAGGGTTCTTGATGACCTTCAGGTCGGCGATGCGGTTAAGGAAGTCCTGTTTGGCGACATTCGGGAAAGCAACATATGAAGTGACAAAGACCGGCGCAACATCCTTGATCAAGTCCTTAAGCGCATGGTAGTAGGCATCCGCCTGCGCCGCCGGGTTGGCAATCTCCTCTTCTCGTCCATCGCGCGATTTCCTGATCACTGTATCCTGATCGCGCCAGCGATAGGTGTTTGCCTGAATATCCCAATCCTTCACCTCGATCGACACGAGGCCCACGTCGGGCGCCAGAACCAGAAAGTCGGGGCGCTTTTGCCCAAATCGGTTGCGGTTGCGCGGATTCTCTTCGCTCACTGAGAACTCGCGAAATACCCAATACCCGGCGGGTAGCTGAAGCAGGAAACTCCGCATCTTCTTCTCGCCGTCATTGCTCGGCGGGCGACTTGAATCGATCAATTCGGCCATATCAATTTCCTTTCCGAGCCCGGAAATCGCCCAAGCGGAGCCCTTCGTACCACAGCCTGGCAAGATCCTGCGGTGCCTTCCCAGGTCTGCTGTTGCCATTCAGGACGCCAACCAGTGCATCCTCGGCGCACTCCACGAGCACGTTGACGCGTTTGTCGGACTGAATCGACTCAAACAGTTGTCTCAACACGCTGCATGCGACGGCATACTGGGCTCCGTCGATCTCGGCGTGAGCAACCACCGACGGTTTGTCCATCCTCCACGCTTCGTAGCGTTTCCCGGCCCGTTTGAGTTTGACCACGATATCGGGCCGAGCCGCGAGTTTCGATGGCCCCGCAATCGAGGGGACAAAGCGGTTCCTTCCCAGCCAGTAGCCAATCAGCATCAGCGCCCCATCTCGAGTTGGACTCGGATTGTAGAAGTGGGAAGTATACGTTATTAGGCACCTATGGCAACCGTCCTCGCAGTCGCAGCCAGCCAGCATTTCGTAGGCATCGACCAAAAGCTGAGGCAGCCGGTCCCCAATCTCGGCTATTGGCGCATTCCCGGATCCATCAGCATCGTGGAGGAGGACATAGGTGCCGGAATCGGCAGGATCGCGCCGCCTGGGCAGGTAGCCAACCGCCACCCGAAGGTCAGAACTGTCAAGCTTGAGGGCGCGCTCGATGCTGGACTGAAGCGCCGCAATCGCGCTGAGAATAACCCGATTGTCGGAAAACAGGGCTGTCTCGAACCGGAAAACCAGTGTGTCCCGGACCAGCCGATAGCCCAGGTCGTAGTCGGGCTGGCCCTTCTTTTTGTCTCCTGCAGGGCCGCTTCCGGTGTCTGAGGAGGTCTCCGGCCCGTCCACAACACCTCGGTTGATCAGGAGGAGTTCGCAGTTAGGCTCGAACACCCAGCTGGCCACGCGCCCGAGGTCGTTGACCGCCTGGCTTTGCGTAAATTCGCGGAGCAACTCAAACCGGGTGTAGTCCTTGTCCGGCGTCACATCCGAGTCGTCAGGTGTCGCGAGAAAACTGCTGTAGCTGCGGACTGGCCGTTTCGAAGATCCCACCGGCTCCAGATCGATCGTCTCGTACTCACCTTCGTCCCCGATGCGATACACAGCGTTTGCGGCGAATATGCGTGAGCCCGGATAATAGTCGCGGATGGCAAGCTCCGGTTCACGCTGTGAGATCACCCGATCGTCGATGTCGTCCTCGTCGCCTTCCGTTGCCCGGCGGCACGTTGCGATCAGCCTGACGATGTCGTGACGGAACCCATAGTCCGGGAAAAAGCCCCGGCCATAGAAGCGCATGCGGGGCTGCTCGCTGCCGGCTGAATCCAAGGCCGATTCCACTTTGGCCTTGAGTTCATGCTGAACATACGCCTGCGCGTCGACCAGGTAATTCCCGAAGAGCGCCTGAACGGCGCCGAGCAGGGGCGTGGTCCACCGCTCATACGCGGCCAGAAACCGACGCAATCCGTCTCCGCTTTCAGCATGACCCGAAAGCACAAAAGCGTGGAGGTGCTTGCGGACGATCTCGGCGTTGTCAGCCTTGAAGCGCGGCGGCGCGATCACGCCATTAATCAGGTCGCGGGGGTGGTCGAAGTAGTAGGCGTCGTGGCTGTCGGTGTCATCGCACAGTGTAATGATGACGGCAAACCGGTCGTCGCTCTTGCGGCCGGCCCTGCCGGCGCGCTGGGCATAGTTGGTGGGGCTCGGCGGAACACCGATCATCATCACCTGCCTGAGGCCACCGATATCCACCCCCATTTCCAGGGTCGGCGTGGCGATGAGCACCTGGGTGCGCCCCGAATTGAAGTTCCTTTCAACGCCCCCGCGTTTCTCCAGGCTTAACTCCGAACTGTGCAGTTCAATCCGCTTGCAAAGGTCCCTGACCAATCGAGCTGGATCAGACACTATCGGCGACGGCCAGCGCAATGTCACGCGTTTGGGATTCAGAAAGAAGAACCGAGTGTCATCACGCTGACGCGCGACGAGGAGGCCACTCTGAGTCAGCTCACCCTCGACGGTTGGTTTGATCCGGTCAAGCTGAGCCGCGATGATGGGAGAGTACTTCCGGCCATCCGCCGTCAACGCAATCGAGGAGTAGCCAGCCGGCATTGCCCCCGAACGTTCGTCGATGTGAATGCCGTGCTGGGTGATTGCACGCCGCAGACGAAAGGTGATACGGCCGCTCCCGGCGGCAAGATCATCCGGCTTCAAGATGGCGCGCTCGGCCAGGAAGATTTCGGCTATCCGGGCCGCGAGGCTCTCGGAGTCGCTCGGGCCGTCCCGCAGCGCAAGCGGCCCGGTTCTCGGATCCTGGGCGACAGCAGAGGATAGACGCCGATAGAACCAGAGTTGCAGATCGTCCAAACTGGGCATATCGGATGGCTCCTCGAATGGCAGCGTGGGCAGGTTCTTTGCAAGAAGCTCAAGGGCCGCATCGATATCCGGTTCGAACCCATCGAGCGCCTGGCGCGCGAACTGCTCCAGGAACTCGCTGGTGAATTCATCACGAAGGACTGTGCTGTAGCGCGAAGCGCGCTCGCGGCTGTCGACAAAGCACAGCACCCGAGGGTCGGCAGGCCCAAGCAGTTGCTGGCTGGTCTTCACCAGGTCATACATGTATTCATGCAGCTTGTACGGGTTCGCCAGCGGAATCAACTGCTCCTCGATCTTGTGGCGCGTCGCATCCAGCAACGCGATCCGAAACAGCCCCGCCTCGTCGATGGTCGCGTCGCGCGCCCTCTCGATGAACAGCTTGTCGCCCTGCGCCTCAATCCGGCTGATCAAGGCGGACGACACCCCTGACGGTCTTCCCGTGCCCACTGGCTCCAGGGTGACATACATGCGAGCCTTCCCGGCTTCGCCCTTGTCCAACAGGGCGGGCATGAGCTCTCGTCCGGAGACACCCGCAATGACTTTCCGGTGGTCCTCGCGATAGACGTAGAAAAGTGGCCCGCCGCAAGACCGGCAACTCGCCTGCCGGCCCGAATGGAACCGGCCGCACTTGACGCAGCGCTTCAGGTGTCCGGTGATGCTCCGCACAAACAGGTGGGCCCGGAAGTCCAGAACGGGTTGAGAAGTCGCCTTGGACTGGGCGTTCATAAAGCGGACCGTGCTCAGGAAAGCCTGGGCAACCTCCACCGCCTTTGGCGACCCGGGGAGTTCCGGATGAAGCGCTTCGACCATTTTTGCCAGGTCGTCGAAACTGACCGTGCCTTGCTCATTGAGCGCGTCTTTCAGCCGCTGGGTCAGGACGCTGGCCCGCAGATCATCGTAGGGCTTTGGTTTGGCAAGCGCCATCTGCGACACCCTGTTTCCCAGCAAGGCTTCCAGGTTGGCCAGGTGTTCCTTCATGCTCACGTTGGGGCCGAGAAACAGTGGCCGCGCGCCAATATCATCCGGCAGCGGGATCGGCGTCGGGCGAACCTCGGCCGCGTAGGTCGGCGTGATGACCTCGCAGGCCGAGATGTCAAACAGCGGGAACAGGAAATGCTCCTTGACTTCGGCGATCTCGGATTCCGTCCGGGCCAGCGTCGCGCTGGCGCCCAAGTGAATGATGGGCGGGTTGCCCGCCGCGTGCCTGAGACGCCGGAGCAGGAACTTCAGGTGAGCGGCGTTGTTCCCACGGTAACTGTGCAGCTCGTCCACAACGATGTACTTCAGGGTCTGACTCGAGCGCCCAAAGATGTCGGCATAGTCGCCGCGTGTCAACATCCAGTCCAACATCACGTGGTTGGTGATCAGCACATCCGGGAGACGCTGCACGATTTCGGCGCGCGACAACAGTTGACCCGGCGGCGCATCCTCGGGTCGCGGCCATGGCGCGTGCAGGGGTGTGGCGCCGGAGAAGATGCCAAAGGTGATCTCGTGCCCAGCCAGGCCAGGAATGCGCAGCGCCTGATCCCGAGCCAGCGCATTCATCGGATAGATGATGATGGCCTTGACACCTTTGCGAGCGCTGTTTTTCAGGCAGTAGTCGAGGATCGGGACGAGAAACCCCTCGGTCTTTCCACTGCCCGTGCCGGTCGCGATGGCGGTCGGATTCCCCGCCAGAATCGCGCGGATTGCCTCCTCCTGGTGTTGATACAGGCTCGGAATCCGGGCCGCCAGCCTCTCGCTCAGCGCAGGCGCAAGGCCCAGCTCCCGGCTGAGATCCTGGGTCGAGACCTTCGCTGCCGCATACGCACGATTGGCCGTGAGGAACATCCCGTGGTCGACCTGCAGGTTCCTGACGATCTCATCGGCCTCAGCCTCGGGAATGCCCGCCCGGCCGATCGTCTCACGGACAAGGCTGCGATAGCGATCGAGGATTTGAAGACTGGCAGTAATGGGGTCAAAGAGTGCGTTGCTCATCTGGGTGCGCCTGGCAAGTGTCGCGTCATGGTAACAGCACAGGCGCAAACCCGGAGAATATCGTCAACCCGTTGGCCCCATCGGGTGCATCCGGCATTAGGGGTGAGTGCGACGCCAGAAATCGGCATACGAGCCGCTGAGCTCGGCCATGTGGAAGGGAAGGAGGTTGGAAATGCCCTGCCTCGACCATTGCATGCCCGAGCTGGCGA
>JAIBCK010000030.1 GCA_019694215.1 Thermoflexales bacterium | reverse complement strand
CGCGCGATGGCAATCGCCTTGACGGCCTGGTTGACCGCCCCCGCCCCAATCGCCTGGATGTCGACGCGCCCAAAATCACGGACCACGCCCGCAATGGCGCCCGCAACACTGGCAGTGCGCGACTGCGCAGACACCTTGATGACTTCAAGCGGTTGCCTATGTAGGCTGGCCGACGAAGGATCAGGTGGATCAACAGGCGGGGTCACAAACTTTTCTTTGTCTGTCATCGGGATATTATGGAAATGCGCAGCGCGTCGTTGCAGACCCCTACATAATAACGCGAGATTCCGCCGCGTCCCCGGCCCGGCCTAGACCAGCCGCTCAGGCACCCGCACGGTCTTGTGTGAGATGCCACCCGGGGAGGCGATGATCAGATCGTGGACGAGGCCGATGAACAGGCCGTGCTCGACGACCCCGGCGATGGCATCGAGGCGCCGCGCCAACCCGGGTGCATCCGGGATGGGCCCAAAGCGCGTGTCCAGAATGGCATTGCCCTGATCGGTGACATAAGGCTGCCCATCGGCGCGCTTGCGAAGGGTGGGTGCGCCGCCCAGGCGGACCATGGCGCGCTCGACGGCAGGCACAGCGAAGGGCACGACCTCGATCGGCACCGCCCAGCGTGTGCCCAGGTGATCCGAGCGCTTGCTGGCATCGACCACGATGACCTCGCGACGGGAGTTCTCCGCCACGACCTTCTCCCGCAGCAAGGCCCCGCCACCACCCTTGATCAGGTTGCAGTCGACGTCCACCTCATCCGCGCCGTCGATGGTGAGGTCCAACCGTGCACAACGTTCAAAATCGGTAATCGGCAGGCCGACGGCGCGCGCATGGGCTTCCACCGAGCGCGAGCACGGGATGCCGGCGATGTCGCGCACCTCGCCGGCGCGCAGGCGGTGGGCCAGGTGCTCGATCGCCCACCACGCCGTCGAGCCCTCGCCCAGCCCGACGACCATGCCGTTCTCCACCAGTTCGGCGGCGTATTTGCCCGCCGCGCGCTTGAGATCGTCTTGCGTCATGTGTGCCGTCATTGCGCCATTATCCGTTGCCCGGCTCGCGCCGCGCGCCCCGCTAGAATCGACGCCGTGCCACCCGCGGAACTTGATCTCCTGCGTCGGCTGAAGGCGCGGGACGAAAGCGCGTTTGTCGAGCTCGTCGACGCCCATCACGCCTCGATGCTGCGTTTGGCGCGCGCCTATGTCCGCGACGCGGCGGCCGCCGAGGAGGTCGTTCAGGAGACCTGGCTGGCGGTGCTGCGCGGGATCGACCACTTCGAGGGGCGCAGCAGCTTCAAGACCTGGCTTTATACGATCCTGGTCAACCGCGCCCGCACGCGAGGCAAGCGCGACAAGCGCGTCATCGCCTTTGCCGACCTGGCGCGCGACGAGAGCGCGGACGCGAGCGAGCTGACCGAATCCTTTGACGCCGAGGGCCACTGGAGCGCCTTCCCGGTGAGTTGGGAGACCTCACCCAGCGCCGCCGTCGAACGCGCCGAACTGCAACAGCTTGCCCGGACCGCCATCGACGCGCTGCCACCCGCCCAACGGGCGGTCATCGTGCTGCGCGACATCGAGGACCTGGCGTCGGACGTGGTCTGTAACATCCTGCAGATCAGTGAGACCAATCAGCGGGTCCTGCTGCACCGCGCCCGGCAGCGTGTGCGCAAGGCCCTGACCCAGGCGCTGGGTGAATGACATGACGATGCTCCCGTGTGATCCCGCCGACCCGCTGTGCTGCACCGAGTGCGCCCAGGCCGTGACCGACTACCTCGAAGGCGTCATCGATGACGCCGGCCGGGCGCGTTTTGATGCGCACCTGGCCGCCTGCGAGCCCTGCCGAAACTTCGTCGCCCAGATGCGGACCACGCGCGACGTCACTCGCTGCCTATGCGAAGGCGACTGCGTCGACGACACCACCCGCGAAGCGCTCGTCCACCTCTTTCGAAGCTGGAAGGAAAGCGCCTGACCGCCGCCCATCTACAATGGGCGCATGGCTGAAGACACGATCTTTGCAAAAATCGCGCGCGGCGAAGTCCCCGCGCGTATCGTGTATCAGGACAACGACGTGACGGCGTTCTACGATGTCGCCCCCGCCGCCCCGAAGCACGTCCTGATCATCCCCAACAAACCCATCAGGACGCTCAACGACGCCACCGAGGCCGACCGCCGTGTGCTGGGCCAGATGCTGCTCGTCGCGCGCCAGGTCGCCGCCGACCTCGGGGTGGCCGAATCGGGATACCGGTTGGTGATGAACTGCAACCGTGATGGCGGGCAGAGCGTGTGGCACCTCCACCTGCACCTGCTGGCTGGCCGGACCCTGAGTTGGCCACCGGGCTGATTGCCGATGAAAGTGCTCATCACCGGCGGGGCAGGATTTCTCGGCGCGGCGTTGGCCAACCACCTGGTCGGGGCCGGCCACACCGTGCGCGCCATCGACGACCTCAGCGCGGGCGACCCGACCCGCCTCGACCCCGCCGTCTTCTTTCAGCGCGCGGATGTCTCCGACATTCCCCGGCTGTGGTCGGTGCTGCAGGGCGTCGAGGTGGTCTATCACCTCGCCGCACGGGTCAGCGTCTCGGAGTCGGTGCTCTACCCCGGCGACTACAACGCGACCAACGTCGGCGGCAGCATCGCCTTGCTGCAGGCCATGCGCGACGCCGGCGTGCGTCGCATCGTGCTGGCCTCGTCAGGCGCAATCTATGGCGATCTCGAGGGGCCGGCCCGCGAGGATGCCACCCCGCACCCGAACTCGCCCTACGCCGTGAGCAAACTCGCCGCCGAGCACTACATTCATACGATCGGCGGACTGTGGGGGATGGAGACCGTGGCGCTGCGCATCTTCAACGCCTACGGCCCCGGACAGCCGTATCGCAACACACATCCGCCCGTTGTGCCATCGCTCGTGCGGCAGGCGCTCTCGGGTGGCTCGATCGTGGTGTTTGGCAGCGGCCGGCAGCAGCGCGACTTTGTGTATGTCGACGACGTCGTCGGAGCGCTGGCTGCGGCGCTGCAAGGTGCCGGCCTGAGCAGGTTGACGTTGAACGTGGGCAGCGGGACCGCGATCAGCATCAACGATCTGGTCGCCGCCATCGGCCGCGTGGTCGGGCGCGACCTCACCCCGCTGCGCGTCACCCAGGAAAGCGGCGGCGTCTCGTATCTGTGCGCCGACCTCAGCCGCGCCCGCGAGCGCCTGGGCTTCGAGCCGCGCACCCGCCTGGAGGACGGCCTGGCGCGCGTGGTGGAGGCCCACAGGGCCCGCCGCTGATCGCACCCCGCATGGACGTCCTCGTCGAGACCCGCGCCCTCACCCGCCGCTTCGGCAGGACCATCGCGCTCGATGGCGTCGACTTCGCGGCGCGCGAGGGGCAGGTGCACGCCGTGGTCGGCCCGCCCAACGCAGGGAAGACAACCCTGCTGCGCATCCTGGCCGGCGTGCTTGCGCCCGGCAAGGGTGAGGCGAGCGTGCTCGGCATCCCGGTGGCGGCACAGCCGCAGCTGATCCGGCGGCGCGTCGGCTATCTGCCGGCGGTGCTGGGTGTGCATGAGGCAACCACGGTGCGCGAAGACCTCGGCCTGTGTGCGCACCTGCATGGCATCCCGCCAGAGCAGCGCGCAGGGTTGATCATCGATTTGCTGCAGCTGGTCGAGCTCAGCCACCGCGCGGACACGCCAACCGAGTCGCTCTCCCCCGCGATGCAGCGGCGCCTTGGCATCGCGCGCGCGCTGATCAATGACCCGCGCGTCGTGCTGCTGGATGACCCACTGGATGGGCAGGATCCGCGCGGGCGCAGCGAGAGCCTCGATCTGTTTCGTGAGTTGGCGACGATGAACAAGGCGGTGGTCGTCACCGCGCGCAGCATCAGCGATGTCGAAGGCCACTGCGATGCCTTCACCTTTCTGGAGGCCGGCAAGGTGCGCGCAACGGGAAACAGCCCCGAGGCGCTCGGCGCGGGCGTCGCCCTCCGACAGTTCCGCGTCGTGCTGTTTGGCAATCCGCAGGACGCCGCCGCGCTGCTGCGCCCCCTGCCGGGGATACTCGACGTGCACATGGAGCAACGCGCCGCCGTGCAGGGCAGCCCGGCCCTGCTCAGCACGCTCATCGTCGACTTTCGCGGCAACTACGCCGAAGGCAGCCGCTTCCTCGACGTCCTGCTCCGCAGCGGGCAAAGCATCGTCGCCGCGCAGGAGCAGACGGTCGGGCTTACCGGGCAGATACGCGCGCCCGCGCCGACGGAGGAGGCCGATGCTGCAGTTTGAGCGCCTGCGGACGGCGTGGCACGAGCGCGCGCCCTTCCTGAGTTTCACCTTGCATCGCACGGTGCGCCGCCGCAGCGCGGCGCTTGGGTTGCTTGGGGTCGTTGGCCTGGCCGCCGCTGCCGCCTCGATCGCGGTGGCAGCGATGACCCTGGCAGCGCGCAGCAATGCGCTGGGTGCCGCAAATGGCCGAATGGGCATCGGGCTGTATGTCGTCACGACCTCGCTGCTGGGCGTGGCCGCCATGTTGATCACCCCTCTGCTGGCCTGCGAGGGTCTGTCACGGCAGCGCGATAGCAAAACGTATGACCTTCTGCGCGGCAGCCAGATGCCGACCTGGCAGCGGGTTGCCGCCGCGCCTCTGGCCGCGCTCGCATACGGCGGCCTGCTCGCGCTTGCGCTGTTGCCCTTCTTCATCGTGGCGATCGGACTCGGCGGTGTTGGGTTGACGGTGGTGGTGCTGACCTACTGGATTTTCGTCCTGGCCGCCCTGCTCTTCACCGCGATCGCGACGGCAGCCTCGGCCATCGCATCGTCCACGCTGGTGGCGCGCCTGATCACGCTCGGGGCCTTGACAGCCGTCATCATCGGCGCGGCCGTTGCCATGCTCATCATGGCGACGACGCTCGTGACCCTCGCACGGGGCCTGCCCATCCAGCCCGGTGGCGCTGCGCCAGACATGAATGCCCAGGGCGCCGCGCGCGCGGGCCTGATTTTCCTCAGCGCCTCGAACCCGATCAGCACCCTCGTAACGCTGGTCACCGCGACCTCCGCGGGGGAGCCCTGGCTGACCGTGACGTTTGGACCGGGCACGAGCAGCCTCGACCGATGGCTTGCGCCGATCTTCTGGTATTCGCTGCAGTACCCGATCCTCACCGGGCTGGCCTGGCTGCTGGCGCTGCGGCGGGCCAACCGGCTCGATCCATGATGCCCAACCCGACCCACGATTGGGCGGGCGCAGTGCGCCGCCTCCTCGCCTGGTTCGAGGCCAACCGGCGAGACCTGCCCTGGCGCCGCGAGCCACGCGACCCGTATGCCGTGTGGATGTCAGAGGCCATGCTGCAGCAGACCCAGGTCGCCACCGTGATGCCCTATTTCGAGCGTTGGATGCGGCGCTTCCCGGATGTGCGCGCGCTGGCCGCCGCGCCGCTCGATGACGTGCTGAAAGCCTGGGAGGGCCTTGGTTACTACGCGCGGGCGCGCAACCTGCACCGCGCCGCGCAGACCATCGTCGCGCAGGGCGGCAGGCTCCCGGAAACCGTTGATGGGCTGTGCGCGCTCCCCGGGATCGGCCGTTATACCGCGGGCGCAATTGCCAGCCTCGCCTTCAACCGCGATGCGCCCGCGCTGGATGGCAACGTCAAGCGCGTGCTGGCGCGGCTGTTTGCGCTCGGGGAGGACTGGGCGGGCTGGCAGCCGCCGATCGATCTGTCGCTCGGCCCACGCGGGCGCACGCGCGACGATTTGCTCTGGGCGTTGGACAGCGCGTTGCTCCCGGCTGGCCGCGCGGGCGCCTTCAACGAGGCAATGATGGAGCTGGGCGCGACGCGCTGTAGCCCGCGCGCGCCCGACTGCCCGGGCTGCCCGCTGCGCACGGTGTGTGCCGCACACGCGGGCGGCAGCCCGGAGGCCTATCCGGTCAGCGCACCCCGCGCCGCGCTGCCCCGTCGGCTGGTCGTCACGGCCGTGCTGCGGGATCGGGATGGCCGCGCGCTGATGGGCCAGCGCCCCTCGCGCGGGCTGCTCGGCGGGCTGTGGGAATTCGTTGGCAGCGCGCCCCTGCCGACCGAGGCGCTCTCCGCCGAAGAGGCCGCTTCCGCACTGGAAGCCACGCTCGCACAACGGACAGGGCTGCGCATCGCGGTGCAGGCAGCGGACTTCCGGGCCGAGACGCAGCACACCTACACGCACTTCCGACAGCTGCGCCGGATCGCCTTTCTGCGCGTGGACGCAAGCGCGCCGGCCCTCTCGGGCGATGGCAGCTACGCCCAACTCCGCTGGGTAAGCGACGCCGAACGCGCGGCGCTCGCGCTCGCCCGCAACGATCACCGCGTGGCGGCGCTCGATGCCCCGTCAGCAGCGGCGGCGGGCGAAAACGATCTCGGGCACGCTCGGCTCAAACGGGATGGCGACGCCATCGACGTTTCCGGATGAGTCGAGCAGGAAGCGGGCGAAGCGCGGCTCGCTGACCAACGGGTGTGTGAGTTCGACGCTCAGCGCGCCAAGCCGCGTCGCGGTGTAGGCCAGCCGGTTGTGTTTGACCGTCAGACCAGACGCGTCGGCGCGCACTTCCAGCCCGCCATAGCCGGGATGGTGATAGCGCCCGGCAAAGGCCTCCAAGGCGACGGCGGGCCCACCGGCCGCGGAACGCGACGTGCGGGCCTGCGCAGCCTCGGCGTCAGCAAGTTCGCGCAGCGCCGCGGTGCGCTGGCGGATGCGGGCGTTCCAGTCGATGGCATCCAGCCCGAGCAGGCGGTCGTAGATCGCGTAGAGCACAATCTGCGCGGCCGAGTGATCATCCAGGTTGGTGAGGATCACGGCGCCCACGCCATCGCGGGGGAGAAAGGACGTCTGCGCGCAATAGCCGTCGATGGCACCGCCGTGCGAGATGGCCAGATGCCCGCGATACGTTTGGATGCGCCAGCCCAGGCCATACAGCGGCACGCCCACTTCCGGGAAGTGGGTGAACATCGGGAAGGGCTCGGACGCGACGACCTGCGGGGTGTGCGTCTCGCCCAGCGCCTGCTGCGAGATCAGCCGCCCGGCGCCGCCGGCCTCCCCGCCCGCCAGCTGAAAGCGCAGCCAGTGGGTCATGTCCAGCACGCTGGCATGGATCCAACCCGCGGCGCTGAGGGCGTCCTCGCCCTCGGCCATGAACGGGATCGGCTCGATCCTCCCTTTGCGCAGGAGGTGGGGCCGGGCGAGGTTGCCCAGCGCGAGCGCCCGCGCCGGCGAAAATGAGGTGCGCGTCATCCCGAGGGGCTCGAGCAAGTAGCGGCGGACGAAGGTCTCCCAACGCATTCCGCTGACCGCCTCAACCAGCACCCCGGCGGTGATGTACATCAGGTTGTTGTACTGATAGCGCGCACGCAGGTCGATGCTGTTCGGCAGGTGCGCGAGTCGGCGGACCAGCTCCTCACGTGAGACATCCGCCAGATACCAGACCGGATCGTGGCGCGGCACGCCGGTGCGGTGACAGGCCAGGTCACGCGGCGTCACGCGCGCGCCGGCCACCTCATCAAAGAGCCGAAACTCGGGCAGGTAATCGCGGACGGGCCGGTCCCAGGCCAGCTTGCCGCGCTCGACGAGCATGGCCAGCGCCGTCGTCGTGAACGCCTTGGTGCACGAGCCGATGGCAAAGGCCGTCTCAGGGGTGACGGGCAGTTTGCGGCCAACATCGGCATGGCCATAGCCACGCGCGGTCAGCACTTGTCCGTTTGACACGACCGCCAGGGCGAGCCCTGGCACATGCCAATCGCGCATGATGCCGCGCACGACGGCATCGAGTCCGGGAAGCGGGTCTTCGGTGAGGGTCATGGCAGGGATTATCCGGCCCTTGCCCTGACTTCTCAGACTGCGTGCGGTGCGGCGTCTCTGACGAAGGATTGAAGTTCGCGCGGGAGGTGGCCGACATCCCCCACCCGCTCGACGCACGTGAACGTGGGCGCGATGTTGACGACGCAGATGCTGCAGTTCATCACGTCGAAGCGCCGCCACAGGTCGAGTGGCAGCCCCATCGCCCGCACGAGCAGGTAGCGAATGATGTTGCCGTGGCTGACCGCCACGTCAAAGGTGTCGCGATCGGGGCTGGGGGCGAACAGCCGCGCAAAGGCGAGGTCGGCCACGCGGCGCATCTCCGCCACTTCGGCGGCGGTCACAGTGCCGTAGTCGGCGGTGAAGTCACGCGGGAGCCCTGGTGCGCTTTCGATCAGCTCGGGCAGCGTGATGCGCCGCGCTGAGGGATGGTGGGCGGCGATGGCATCCGCGGTGCGCGTGGCCCGCAAGAGCGGCGAGGTATAGATCGTGTCGACAGGGAGCGGCGCAAAGCGCAGACCCGTCAGCCGCGCCTGCTCCACGCCGGCCGGGGTGAGGTCCTGTTCGAGCGGGCCGTCGTCGGCCGTCTCGACGGCGCGCTGCGCATGGCGGACCAGGTAGAGGTATCGGTTGCCCAACGAAATCACTCCTGCCGAACCGCCTCGGCGACGCGGAGCTTGCGCAGCCGCAGCATGGGATAGATCGCCGCCAGCAGGGCCGACACAATTGACACGACCAGCGCCTGAAGGAAGATGTCCGGCGTGAGCAGGAGCCGGATGCTCCAGCCAAACGAGCGCAGGTTGATGATGTAGATCAGGATCAGGCCGAGCACAAATCCGACCGGCTGGGCGAGCAGGCCGGCGATGGCCCCGAGCAGCCCGGTCTCGAGCAGCGTCATTCGCCAGAGCTGGCCGAGCGTCATGCCGTTGGCGCGCAACACCCCCAGCTCGCGGGTGCGCTCGATCTGCAGCGCCATGAGCGCGCTCAGCACGCCGATGAAGGCGACCAGAGTCGCCAGCAGGTTGAGTGCGGACGTAATGGCGAAGGTGCGGTCAAAGGCGGCCAGGGCATCCCGGCGCAGCTCACGGTTGGCGAAGAAGACGAGGTTGGCGCCGGCGAAGTCACGGCGCATCTCGACGACGATGTCTGCGGCCCGCGGCGCCGCCTCGGGCTTTAGGATGATCGAGAGCGAGGAGACGCCGTCATCGCCCCACAGCGCCGTGAACAGCTCGGAGCGCATGAAAACCGCGCCGCCATCCGAGGTGAAGTCATACATCACCGCGACGACGGTGAAGGTGCGCTCGCCGGACGGCGTGCGCAGACGAAGCAGGTTGTTTTTCTGCGTGATGCCCATCCGGTTGGCGAGCGGCTCCGACACCCAGACCTCGTCGCGGCCCGCCATCGAAGCCCACAAGCCGCCCGGGCGCGACTGCTGCCAGGCGATCAGCTCGGGCGCGCGCTCGCGGGCGTGGCCCAGCGCCTGGAGTGTCATCGCCCGCCACAGGCTGCCATCGACCGAGGCGTCGACACCGATGCGGCGGTAGGTCGTCACGTCCTCGACGCCGGGATAGGCCGCCAGCGCGGCGATTTTGTCCGGTGCGAGCGTGACGCGGGTCTCACCGATGAGCGACGTGGGCGGGCGGATGTAGATGTCGGAGGTCAGGTTCTGCTCGAGCCACAGCGACACTGTTTTGCGGAAGCTGCCGATCATCGCCTGCAGGCCGATGATCACCGCCACGGCGACCATCAGCGCGGCCACGGCGACCGCCGTGCGCGACAGCGCGTTCGCCATCGCGCGCGGAGCCATGCGCCCGAGCAGGCCGAACAGCGCGCCAAACGGCCGGCGCACAACGGTCAAAAAGCCAAGCGCGACAACGGGCGTGAAGAGCGAGGCCCCAACCACGACGCCAAAGATGCCGATGAAGTTGACCCACAGGTTGGTCGATGCGCCCAGCAGCACAACCCCGACGACGATCAGCACCGCGCCCGCAGCGGTCACCCACGGCAGCGCGCCCCGCAGACGGGACTCGACCTGCGAGCGGCGCAACGCACCGACGGGGGCAATGCTGGTGGCCTCCCAGGCCGGGACAATCGCCGCTGCGACAGCGGAGAGCGTCCCGGCTGCCATGCCCTTGAGCAACGAGGCCGTGCTGATGCTGACGTTGCGGACATTGACGACGTAGAACAGGTCGTTGATCGTTCGCGTCACCAGGCCCACCGCCCCGCGCCCGAGCACGATGCCGAGGAAGATGCCGAGCGCGCCGCCAATCAGGCTGAGCAGGGCGGCCTCCCCCACCACCATGGCGAAGACCTGCCCGCGCGTGACGCCGAGACAGCGCAGCACCCCGATCATGGCGCGTCGCTGCACAACGGAAAACGTGATGGTATTGTAGACCAGGAAGACGCCGACCAGCAGCGCGATCAGGCTGAGCGCGGTCAGGTTGAGCTCGAAGGCATCGCTCATGCTTTCGACCGACTGCGCGCGCGCCTCGGGTTTCTCGAGATACGCCCCCCGGGGCAGCGCGGCCTCGATGCGGGCCAGCAGGGCACGGTCAGCAGCCGTGCGCTCATCCAGAATCAGGTCGACGCGGGTGATGCGATCCTCCAGCCCAAACAGCCGCTGCGCGTTGCCGATGTCCATCAGCGCCAGCGTGTCCAGCGCCTGCGCGGAGGCGGCGTCGGCGGGTTCGAGCAGGCCGGCCACGACAAGCGTTACGGCGCGGTCCCCCACCTTGAAGACGATCGGGCTGCCCACGCCCAGTCCGTAGCGCTGCGCCAGCCCCCGCCCGATCAGGATGGTGTCGGGCCGGGTGAGAAAGGCATCCAGGGCTTGTGCGTTGCGCGCGCCGCCACCGGTGTCCCCGAGATAACTTCGGAAGGGCGCCTCGGCAAACACGTCGATACCGAGGATGCGGATGGGCTGACGGTCGAGCTGCTCTGCCAGCGCGTAGCCATCCACAACCGGCGCGGCCTCGCGCACGCCGAGGTCGACGCGCAGCATGCGATAGACCGAGACATCCAGCCCGGCCTCGCCCGCCGTGACCGAATGCGTGCTGCGGCCGGCCACCGTCTCGGCGCTGAGCGCAAAGGCGCGCGAGGCGCTGCCGTTGGCCAGGTCGATGGCGATGATGACCGCGACACCCAGCGCCACGCCAAAGACGCACAGGATGGATTGCAGCGGCCGGCGGAGGAAGAAGCGCAGGCCGATCTTGAAGAGAATCATGCCCCGCCCCCGACCCTTCTCGCATCCGGGTTCAGACAGTTGGGCGGAAGCTCGTCGCGCAGGGCGGCCCGGATGTTGTCGATGGCCATGCGGAACATCTCGCGGCGGGTGCGCAGCGTGGCGCTCCCGAGATGCGGGGCGATGAAACAGTTGTCCAGACGATACAGCGGGTGATCGGCCGGCAGCGGCTCGGGGTCGGTGACATCCAGCGCCGCGCCAAAGATGCGCCGCGCCTGCAGGGCCGCCGTCAGCGAGGCCGTGTCGACGACCGGGCCGCGCGCGATGTTGACCAGCACGGCGTCGCGCTTCATCGCCTCCAGTTCCGCCGCGCCGATGAACCCGCGCGTGCTCGGGCTGAGCGGCATGACGAGGACGAGGAAGTCGGAGGTCCGCAGCAGCGCGTCCTTGCTCACCCAGCACGCGCCGGTTTCGGCTTCGGCGGCGACGTTGGGCGTGCGGTTGTGATAGAGGATGCGCATGCCAAAGCCGTGCGCGCGCCGCGCGATGGCGGTGCCGATGCGGCCGAGTCCGGCGATGCCGAGCGTGGCGCCGTGCAGGTCCCTGCCCAGCCAGCCCCGGTAATAGAACTCGCGCCAGGCGCCGTCGCGGGCGGCATCCCGTGCCGGCCCCAGTTGACGGGCCGCGGCGAGCAGCAGGGCAAAGGCCATGTCGGCCGTGGTCTCGGTGAGCACGCCGGGCGTGTTGCTCGCCCACACGCCGCGCGCGGTGCAGGCGGCCAGATCGATGTTGTCATACCCGACCGAGCAGTTGGCGACCATGCGCAGGCTTGGCGCAGCGGCCAGCAGGGCCGCGTCAACGCGATCCGGCCCGCACAGCAACGCATCGGCATCGCGGACCGCCTCGAGCAGCGCGGCGCGCGGTAGCGCTTGATCGGCTGCGTTGTGTCGCACCTCAGCCACCTGCTCGAGCGACGCAAGCAGGTCGAAGTCGACCACGCGGGAGACGAACACGCGGGGGCGTTCAGACATGCCGGGTATTGTCTCGCGGGAATTCTTTGTCCATCACGCCGGACGTGTGATCTCATCACGCTCAGATCGGCCCGTCTGCCTGCGGCGTCGCGGTCGCCGCTTCGGCCCCTGGCGGCTTTGAATTTTTCGCAAACGCCACGCGGCCTTGATATAATCCCTCCCCGCGGTGACGTAGCTCAGACGGTAGAGCAGGGGACTCATAAGCCCTTGGTCACAGGTTCAAGTCCTGTCGTCACCATCAAGAGGCCCGCAGTTGCGGGCCTTTGCATTTTTCGGCGCACTCCCCCACCCCCGTAGAATGGCCGGCATGAATCCGACCGCCATCACGGCCGACAAGAAGCGCCACACCCTCACCATTCGCTGGGACGATGGCGTGAGCGTGCAGTATCCATTCGGCTATCTCAGCGCCGCCTGCCCGTGCGCGAGCTGCAACGAGGAGCGCAACGATCCAAACCCACTCAAACTCATCAAGCCCAAATCCAGCGTGCTTGGCGCGATCGTGCCCGTGGGCAGCTATGCGGTCAATTTGATTTGGGAGGGTGGCTGCCACAATGGCATCTACAGTTGGGCGATGTTCGAGTCCCTGCGCGCGCAACACCCCGAGTGGGTGCTGGCGTCGCAGAAGACATCCTAGTTGCGAGATGCAGCGTCTCCGCGCCTGCGCAAAATTTGATTTGCGCAAATGGGGCGTGTATAATTGCTGAACTGTTGCGGGATAGAGCAGTGGCAGCTCGTCGGGCTCATAACCCGGAGGTCGTAGGTTCGAATCCTACTCCCGCTATCTGAAAGCAGACCCGGTCACCTGACCGGGTCTGTTGCTTTTTCCGAGGTGTGGACATGCCCCGGGCAGACCGGATCGCTCGGTGCGAGAATGGCGGCATGTCCGCCCAACCGCAACGCCCTGCCTCCGCCACTCCCCCGCCGTCGGCGGGTGGCATCGACATCGCCGGTGGGATCGGCCTCGGCGCGCTGGCCCTGCTGATGCCCCTGGCCGCCGCCATCGCCGGGCTGGCTGCGTTGAACACCCTGCTGGGCGCCGTCAGTGCCTCATCCATTGGGCAGCCACCAGCGGCTGCGGCAAGCATGATGGAGACGGCACTGGTGCGCACGGTGCTGATGCCCCTCCTGATGGCGCCGGCCGGAATCGGGCTGGCCCTCAGCCAGTGGCGAATCGCACAACGTGTTGCTGTGATCTGCGCATGGGGGCTGGTCGGGCTGACGGCCCTGCTCCTCCTGGCCACGGGGTTGCGCCTCGCGCTGTTCAATGGCGCACTGGTGAACTTGCCCGTCGCGGAACTGGCGATGAATTGCGTCTTTGGCCTGCTCCTGGTCGTCTTCGCGGTGATTCTGACATTGACAGCCAGGGAAGGCTGGCGAGCCGGTCCCTTCGTCTACCCCGTCATCGCCGTGTTCTTCATCCACGTCATCGTGCTGGTCGCGCAGAGCGGCCTGCGCTTTGGTTCCATTCTCGGGCTCAACGTGCTGTTCGCCGCCTTTCTCGCCGCCCTGTGCGCCATCCTCGCCATCTTTGCGCGCAATCAAGAGCTGCTCAGGGAGCGTTAGGCGTTCAGCCGTCCAGCATGCTCTCGGGCGGCTCCTCGGCCGGCGGCCGGGTTGACGACCGATGCTCGATGATGGGCGGCTGGAGGGCGTCAGGCGGGCTACCGCCCATTTCGGTCAGGTCATGGACGCTGACATACGGGCTGCCACTGGTCATCTTGCCGAGTGATTCGACGGCCTCGGCGCGCAGGGCCTGCCCCACCTTGTCGGCGCCCAACGCCTCAACCTGCTTGATGGCAAGCGCGCGCTCGACCAGTTTCTCGTAGCGCTCGGTGATGGCCTCCGGACAGACGATCTTCTGGATGGCGCAGAATTCCGGCACCAGGCTCATCGTCACCCCGTTCAGGCGCTCGTTGATGGTCTTGAAGAGCTGCCGCTCGAACTCAACACTTTGCGCCGACCCCGCACAGATGCGCATGGAGGAGATGCCGGCGAAGACCTTCTGGGCCGCCCATTGCGCGACCACCTTGACGTGGTCGGCGCGCGCACTGTCGGTCTTGAGCTGCATGACATACAAGGTCTGCTTGTCCCGCGGCGCCGTCCACGGCTCGAACAGATAGCGCAGCGACAGCTCGATGCGCACGCGCGGACCGTCAGACGTGTTGATGTCTTCAAGGACGCAGTCGGATGTCTCGGGCAGTTTGCTCAGCGAGAACGCGATGGCCTCCGAGCTCGGCGAGAGCCACACTTCCTGCGGGCCGGACACGATGCGATGAAACTTGCCATGCCGCATGACGATGGCGGCCTCGCGGCCCGGCACCCAGCGCCAACCCAACCACGCGAACAGGCGGTCCTTCAGCTTGTGTTCGAACGGGGCATCCTGTGGAATCGACATGGTGGCCTCCCCTTTGCCTGTGCCTATGCGAAGACAAGCGTATCTTCGCTTGGACGTCGCAGGTATGTTCGGTTCGGAAGGTTGATCAACTGCTCCAGATCGGTCAGCGTCAAGGACAGGCGCACCTCCGGCGAGCCCTTGAAGCGGCTGAGCTTCGGACCGTGCGACAACATCACCTCGAGCAGCTCCCGGAGCGGCACCGGCTGCGCCCGCGCGTTGACGACCTTGTCAATCAGCGCATAGGAAACGCGATCCGGCATGACGACTTCGCGGCCATCGATCGTGACCGTTAGGCGGGCGTCATCAAGCGCGACATGCGCCGAGCGTGACGCACCCGGCGCCACGGTGGCCTTCGTTGCGCCGGCGGGTTCGCCCGGGCGCGTCGCCACCCAGGCCTCGAACACCGGCGAGGTGACGCGGACCGCCGCCCCAAGCCCACCGATCAGCCCCTTCTGGCGCAACCGCGACGCCGTGGCATCGCCGGGCAATGCGCCACTGACCAACCCGCGCAACCCCGCCGACTCCGTCGCATCCAGGCTATCCCACAGGGTCTGGCACTCGGTCTTTATTTCCGGGCGTTGTGCGAGTCGGGCCGGCGCATCCGACGCCAGGAGCGACACCGCGCTCCGTTCAGCCATCAGGTAGATCATCCGCAACAGGCCGGCATGCCCACCTGATAGCTCGATCAGCCGACCGCGCTCGGCAGCCGTCCAACTCCGCGTCGGGGCGCTGCCCCCACCGGACTGCCGAATCAGCCGATCGATCATGAACTGCGCGTCATCGTGTTCGTAGGGGCCGACCACGTGCACAGGGGTCTTGACGAGCTCGAAGAAGTCCTTGTAGTCAGAAGTCCGCGTTCGGGAGAACTGCAACTCGCGCCACGCAAAGACGGCGAAGGCGAGCTGACCGCGGAAGGTGTCGCGCACCTTGCGGAGCGCATTGAGCGCGCTCGCATCGACCTCGGGCCGCATCACGCGATCGAAGTCGTCGAGGATGAAGAAGGCCTTGTCTATACCGCCGCGCGAGAAGGTCAGCCGAAGCGCATCTGCCAGATACGTCATCACGCGGTTCGACGCGTCGGGTGCCGCTGCGCGCTCCCACAGCGCGGAAAGATCGCCTCGCAGCGCGCCAAAGGCGGCCGACGCGTCCTCCCGCGAAGCGGCATTGCGCAGCCCCTCGAGCAGCGCCAGCAGGATCTCCGGCGGCGTCGTGCCGGTGAAGTCCTGAAAGTCAACGTAGATCCCGAGTAGGCTGACTCCCACTCCGCCGAGCGCGCGGGCGCGAACATCGGCGCGCGCGAGGTGCACCGCGACGTTGGACTTTCCGGAGCTCCCCACACCAATGACGGTGCAGGAGTCGCCGCGCGCAAGCGTGTTCAGAATCGCCGCGCACAGCCGGCTGCGAAACTCGATCGGGTTGTTCTTGGCAAGGACAGACATGCGTCTAGTCCCTCAGTTTACTGAAGATCACGGCGGCGGCGAGCAGCGCCCGCCAGCGCCGATCCGTCGGCACGGAGCGGCGACCGGCCACGCGCAGGGCCTCATACATCAGAGCGTGATAGTAGGGTTGAACCGGCCCCGCCCCGAGGTGGCGGGCCGAGTGCTCGCGCAGCGCAGCGATGGCGACATACGCCTTGTGCGCCTCGGCCTTGTGTTGAGTCGAGCCGCAAAGCGCGCTCTTGTCCTCGACGTGGGCGAGGTCGTCCGTGGTCGCACCATCGACGAAGGCGGCCATGAAGCTGTATTCGTCGCCGACGTCCATCAGGTTGAACATCAGGTCGGCTTCGAACTCGACGTGGTCGGCGAGATGGTAGTGCTTCTCGCCCATGGTCTCAAAGTCGAGATACCAGCACGTACATCGCTCCCGATCGACAAGGATATTGCCGGTATGGAAATCTCCGTGGCGGAGCTGGGTGTCGATGCGATCGGCACAACCGGGGTACTGCTTTTGGTCGAGGACGGGACGGGTGGGATTGGGAAGCACCATCTTGCGCTTTCCGACCTGCACCGTCAGGGTGGTGTCATCCATCAAGATCGGTGACGGGCGGCTGTCGCGCGTCAGCGCCTCACCAATCGCCTTCAGCCGCTTCGGGGCATCGATGCGCCGCCGGTAGTCCTCTGCGAGCACTTTGGATGCCTCTCCCGTCAGCCGACGTTTGTTGAGTGGTCGCAGCGCTTCCTCAAAGACGAAGTTCGTCAGCAGGCGAAGTGTGTCAAGTGCATCCGACCGGTCCTCACAGGCGCGGTAGAAGGCGGCAAAGGTCTGGGTCTGTTGCTCCTCGAAATACGGGATGGCGTAGATCTGCACCTGAAAATTGCAGCGCCGGGCGTGCCGCCGCTCGCGCAGCCCGTAGCCACCCATCACATTCTTGTAGCGGTTGAACATCGTGTGGTCATCGCGCAGGTCCGTATCATCGAGACGCAGATGCTTTTCCCGGGTGAACTTGACGATGACATCCGCCTGCGCCTCATCGGTGGCCGAGTATGGCCGCGCTCGAAGCACGACGGAGTGGTCACCCGAACCTGCCACAGGTACGAGCTCGACCCGCACGGCCCTGACAAAGCGCGAACTCGAGTCCTCCCATCCGCGCATCGCACGCGCAAGGAGATGACCGAACTCCGCCTCGGCCGAGTCGCGCTCGGTCCCAGACAATTCCGGGGCGAGCTGACGCGCGCAGTGGCTCCAGCTCATCTGGTTGCCCACAAAATCGAAGCGAATGTCGGCGTAGTATTGCGCTGCCTGCTCCTTGAGGGCTCGGCCAACCTGGCCGGGATCGTCAAACACCTGATTCTTGTCCAACAGCCGCAATTCGCTCATCCGTGCGTTTTGAATTGCCTCGCGCGTGCGATCTTTCTTGTCGCTGATGTAGATCACGGGGATGCGGGGCAGAAGCCTCTTTCCAAGTTCGAACCCGAGCGCACGCTGGTCGCGATCTTCGAGGAAGACGTCGACAAAGGCGGCGTAAAGGTCAACCGATTGAAACGCCTTCAAGCCCGCGGTCACATTGGCCACTTCGACGGCAACACAGTCGTTGGGAAGCGCCTTCGCGATGAGCTGGCGATCATTGGCATCGTTATCTGCAATCAGAATGTGCCGCAGGCTGGTTGGCATATCGGTTTCCTCCGTTTTTGGGGGTCAATCCTACTCCTCGATCGTTGGGGGCAGGCGCAAGGTGAAACGCGTTCGGCGTTCGCCCGAAGCGGGCAGAACGAATTCGCCCGAGAGCAGCACGCGGATCTGGCGGGACGCGATCCACAGGCCCCGGCCACGCCCTTCCCCGCGCCGGGAGACAAGCAGCTCCGGCTCACGCAGGGCTGCCAGCACGGCCGGCGGGAGCGGCGTCGTGTTGTCAACGTGGATGACGGAATCCCCGTTTCGGGCGAGCGAAGCAGCGACGCTGATGCGACCGATCGGGTTGTAGGCCTCGGCTTCCTTTGCGTTGTGCAGGAGCTCATTCAGAATCCAGCGCAGCACGACTGGCCGCGTCTTGATGGGCATGGGGTTGGAACCGACGACAACCGGTCCCAGGCAGGTGCAGTCGTCGTTGACGCTGCGCCAGTCAGCGACCACCTCCGGCAGCCAGGTCGAAAGGTCGATCGCCTGCACAGCCTTGAAGGTGCCATAAGCCAGACGCTGCTGGGCCTGCTCGGCCTCCTGTGTCACACGTTCGAGCTGGCTGAGCGCGCCCGCCACCTCCGGCTCTCCGGGAATTTTGTTGAGCGCCGAGATCGCCCACGCCGTATTGGTGCGAATGATGCGCAACCGCCGGTTCCACTGATGGGTCTGCTCCGCCTCGATCAGTTCGTAGTCGCCGATCTTGAGGCTGTCGGCCAGGTCGGTGCGAAAGCGCTGGCGCTCGGCGTTGATACTGGCCGTGGTCTGACCGGCGATCATGCTGAGCAACGTCAACGCGCGTCGCTCCGCGCTGGTGACGCGGCGCGGCTCGGGCCAGCTCAACACAAGCAGGAGCCGACCAGCAACCACCGCCCAAACCGAGGCCTGCATCCCCGCGTTGACGAGGGCGTCACAGTCCGCGCTTCCGAAGAGCCGCCGGGCCAGCCGTTCCTCACCCGCATACTCGACAACCGCCGTACCATGTTCGATTGCATAACGAACCACGCGCGTACATTGGCGGACAAGCCCGGCCGCGGCCTCACTCCCCTGGAGCGTCAGCACCGACGCCGGCCGCAGATTGTTGAGCTCGATCAGTGCCGCGCTCGCCGGTGGTGCCTGCTTGGTCGTGTCGAGGGTGTCGATCGACAGAAGTTTGCACATTTGATCGAGCAGCGTTTCGTGGAGCGAGGCCTCCGACGTCGGCTTGACCAGCGCGACGAGGGCATCCTGCAGGTATCCGGTCAGCAGGCGGGAGCGATGCAGGCTTTCGTCCTGCCGCGCGATGGCCAGCAGATTGGCGGCTCGATTCGCCACCCGCCTGAGCAACGCGCGATCCTCATCATCGAATCCGGCCGGCGCCGTGCTGATGAACGCCATGACGCCCGTCGAGGCATTGCCGCGCTTGAACGCGATGCTCAGGACGGCGACGGCATCGAGCGCGTCGCATAGCGCATCACCTGTCTGATGCTCGCGCACCCAGGCGGGGTAGTTCGGAATATCGAGCTCGCCCGCCGCGGCAAATTGCGCGCCAAGGACGGGGCCGACATCCGGCGCGGCGCGATCAAGGTATCGGATGCGCGGTCCCGTCAGGGCGTGCTGATCGCCCGGACCGAGGGCCACGCGGTCGGTGAACTGCATCCGGTCATCGAATTTGGTGCGCCGGCCGCTCTCCCAGGTGCTGATCACCACGCGCGCGACGAGGTCCTTGAGGTGCGCCATGACGGTGCTGGCGATTTCCTCGGCACAGGTCTGATACGAGTGCGCGGCGTGGCCGATCGCGCTCAGTGCGTCGAAGAAGTCGCGGCGGCGGTGCTCATCCTCGGTGCGCAGGGTCAGCGCCAGCTGGAAAGCCATTCCGCCCAACGCATCAAATTGAGCCTGGGTCACTGCATGGTCGGCAAAGGGCTTGTCCACCACCAGGACGCCCAGCAGGCGCGCGTCGAGCATGAGCGGGACGACGACAGCCGGGTTGTCCAGGCCAGTGCGTTCCCCATCGATGGCAAACAGACGCCCCAGCGCGGAGGCCTGCAGCGTCGAAAGCGGGACCGGCGTGGGGCTGGCCGAGGCCAGCGCGACGCGGAGAACGGGGTCCTGCTGCCAGTCCTCGATGAAACAGTCGCCGACCTCGCGACCCAGGGGCGTTGCATCGAGCCGGATCTTCTCGCCCTCCGTCTTAGCAACGGTCAGCGGTGCCGCCTTCCAGGCTTCGTCCTGTTCCGCCTGCGTGTGGTAGCCGATGGCGGCCAGTCCCTTCAGGCGCAGACCGCCGGCGCGCCGAAGCAGCACGGCCCGGTTGAAGGCCAGCCCAAAGCCGCCCGTAACGCCCGTCAGCAACCACCACAGCGCGGGCTCGACGCCCTCGCGGCCGCGCGAGAGCTGGGCCTGCGCATTGCGCACCGCAGCAGTCTGCTCGTCGAGGTCGATGACCTGCTCTTCAAACTCCCGCACGCGCACGAAGACGGAGTGCAGCGCATCCTCCCAGTGCCTGACGTAATCGTGATACGCCGCGCTGCCGTCAACCATGCCCCTGGGGAGATACGCGTCGGTGGGGATCAATACCGCGGCATACGGGCGATGGTCGCGCGTCACGAGATGAACATATACCGTTGTTCCCGGCGCGATCCCGTGATCGCCCGCGAAGTGGGTCATGACACCGGTATGCGACTGATTTGCCTTGTCCACGAAGAGCTTCTGGAGCAGCGCTACGACGTGATCCGCCACCGGCTGTTCAAGGCGCCCCGGGAGCACCTCAAAGAAGGCGCCTTCTCCACCGGGACCGCCGCGCCATGACGAGAAGCGCAGCACGCGCGTGCCCTCGCCAAAGACCAGCGCCATTGCGCGGGCCGCGCTTTGCCAGGCCTCGCTCGGCGCGGATGCCGCATGCACCCAGGCAGTCATGGCCGTGATCAACGCGTCCTGCCCACCCCGGAAGCGCTGTCGACGCTCACTCACCCGCGCGACCGCGGCTTCGTAGTCGCCGTGCCGCAGCAGCGCCGCGGACGCGCGCTCGGGATGGCGCTGAAACTCCTGCACAAAGACCTGTTCGGCGAACTCTGACTTGAACGCCCACGCGCTTTCCTCCAGGCGAAGAAAGCCGCGCCAGGAGGGCGCATGCCGAACTCCGATTGCGTCGACGTCCGCAGCCGGGACACTCGCCCCGGACCCGCCGTCGAGCAGGCGCAGGACGAGCGCGAGGGCCGCGGGAGTCGCCTCGACTTCCTCGACAAAGAGCCGCAGCAACGGGACGACGCGGCTGGGATTGCCACGTACGCCGTCCAGCATGTCGACGAGCTTGCGGACGCTGCGCGGACGCCCGAGCCCCTGCCGAATCAAGAACTCGGACAGCGCCTGGGTCTGATACGGATCGCCATCCGTCAAACGGATAAGTGCTTCCAACGCGCCTGACCGTAGCCGCTTCGGCAGCGACGACGCATACCAGCGCCAGTAGCGTAGCGCCTCGGGCCGCGCGTCGCTGAGCTCAACGTAGCCGCGCGCCTGCATGAAGCGGTGCAGCGGTCGGATGGGTCGATCCTCCAGGGCCTCGACGCTGGCCACCACCACCGAGACGCGAGGCGAAGCGTCGATGGCGTGGCTGAGCGCTTCGATCAGCCAGTCGCCGTCGGTCAGCTCGCTCTGATCGATCAAGAGCGTGAGCGCACCCTGCGCCCCAATTAAGCGCGCGCGCACCTCGCCAACGGCAGCGTCGCCCGCCGCGTGGGTCTCGGGCTGGCCGGGCAGGAGCTGCGCGGCAACGTCGCGCCACAGCGCCGCTTCGTCCTCCGGCGCGCGGGGGCCGCCCATGTTGATCTCGGCCACGCGGTGGCCACGCCGGGCGCGCAGCCGCGCTGCGACGCCACCGAGGACCAGGCTCTTGCCAGAGCCTGCGGGGCCGGAGAGCTCGACGGCCCGGCTTTCGCGCAGGTTCCTGAGCACGCGCGCGATGGCTTCGTCTGTGAAGCGGGTCGCGGCAAAGAAGGAACCTTTGGGAACTTCCTTCCTCCGCTCGGAAGCGGTCTTGGGCTTTCTACGCGGCGTGTCCGGCATCGCAAATCCTCCGTCGCCGGCAGCCAGCCAGCACCGCGCAGCGTCGGCCGATCATCATAGCAAAGAGCCCCCGCGGGCGCCCCACCCTCTCGGTCCAGCGTCGGGTTGTGCGTCGCCAGCGTAAACGCTGCGCGCCGCCAGCGTTTACGTTGAGCGCCCCCAGACCCGCATCTCGGTCCTGGCCCGGTTGGCCCAGACCGCATACGGGATGAGCGTCGCGTCGGTCACGTCACCTGAGAGCGGCCGCGAGCGATACAGCCCGCCCGCCGCCCCGAGTCGACGGGCCGGCCCGCGCAGCAACGTCACCCCACCGAGCAGATGATGATCGTGATGCGGCTTAAATGCCGCCGGCCCTGCCGAGGTATCGAGCGCGAGCAACTCGAGATCGCGTTCGCGCTGATCGACGCCTTCAAGGCAATACACCAGCGGACCGCGCTCCACCGCCACCCGCCCGGCCAGCGCGCGGATGCGCGGATGGGGGTAGGTGAAGCGGACCGGCATTCCCAACTGCAGGTCGATGCGGTCGCCCGCCCGCCACACGCGCCGCAGGACGAGATAGCCATTCTCAAGCACGGCACTTTCGAGGGGCGCACCGTTGACGCGAACCCGCCAACGCACGCACCAGCCCGGGATGCGCAGGCGAAGCGCAAGCGGCGCGCCGGGCGCCGCTTCCACCGTCACGCCCACGGCACCGTCCCACGGGTAGCAACTCTGCGTCGAAAGCGACAGCACGCCCGCGGCGACCGGCACGCTCGCGCGGCCCTGGGCATACAGATGCATCCACACACTGTCATCGCTGCTCCCAAGGAACAGACCGGGCAGGCCGGCGAGCAGGCGGGCGATGTTGGGCGGACAGCACGCGCAGCTGTACCAGGCCTCGCGGGCGTGCTGGCCGCCGGAGGCGAGCGGGTTCTCGTAGAAAAAGCGCGTGCCATCCAGACCAACGCCGCTCAACACGCCGTTGTAGAGCGCGCGCTCGAGCATGTCGGCATACTGGCCCTGCCCGGTCGTCGCAAGCATGCGTTGTGCCCAGAAGACGAGACCAATCGCCGCGCAGGTTTCGGCATACGCATCTTCGTCCGGGAGATCGTAGTCGCGCGTGAAACCCTCGTTGTCCCCCGACGTGCCGATGCCACCCGTCACAAACAGGCGCGTGTCGACGAGCTGCTTCCACAGCCCTTCCAGGACCGCGAGCAGCCCGGTGTCGCCGGTGGCGGCGGCCACGTCGGTCGCGCCGGCGTAGAGATACATCGCGCGGACGGCATGCCCGACCACGGTGGTCTGCTCGCGCAGCGGCACATGGGCCTGGACGTATTCATAGGTCTTGGCCCAGTAGGCGCGTGGATCATCGCCGCGCAGGCGCGCCTCGATTTCGTAGTAGTGCGGCTGCTGCCCGCGGGCGTCGATGAAATACCGCGCCTGCTCAAAGTAGCGCCTCTCGCCGGTCGCCGCCGCGAGCTTTACCAACGCCAGCTCGATCTCCTCGTGGCCGGGGTAGCCGCGACGCTGATCGCGCCCCCAACCAAACTCGGCGCAGACGTGGTCGGCGGCGCGGCACATGACCTCCAGAAAGGTGCGCTTTCCCGTCGCCGCGTGATGGGCAACCGCAGCTTCGATCAGGTGCCCGACGCAGTACAGCTCGTGCGCGTCGCGCAGGTTGGCCCAGCGCCGGCTGGGGTCGATGCCAAGGAAGTAGCTATTGAGGTAGCCGCTCGGATGCTGCAAGTTCGCATAACGTTCGATAATCATATCCAGATCGGCTTCGAGCGCCGGGTCGGGATGTGCCGCGAGCGACAGGCTGGCCGCCTCCAGCCACTTGGCGATGTCCGAATCCCAGAAGTGATGCGGCTTGTTGGGCATGCCGATCCGCCAGGCCAGGTCGAGTGCCGCCAGGCGGCCGGTCGCCTCGAGCTGCTGCCGCACATGCGGCAGCGTGGCGGTGCGGTTGACCTCGATGCGCGGTGCCCAGAAGGCGTCTGTGAGCGTCACGCGCGTGTGGGGGACGGGGCGGAGGGCCTGCATGCGAATCATCGTATCATCGACGCGGACATCCGCGCATGCAACTCCCGGACACCGAATCCCGCAAGGCCCGCTGCACGACCACGCCCAGCCCGGACGCGCGCGCTGCGCTCTGGCACTACCCCCGCTTCACGGGCGGTCGGCTGCGGCCGCTCTTCAACGCCCTGTGCATTTACGCCGCCCGCTTCTCGCCGTGGTTTGGGCTGAAGCGGCTGCTCTATCGCCTGGTCGGCGCCCAGATCGCCGAGCACGCGGCCATCGGCCTCGGGGTGACCTTGGACGTCTTCTTCCCGCAGGACATCCAGATCGGCGAGGATGCCACCATCGGCTACAACACCGTCATCCTGGCGCACGAGTTCATGCGTTATGCGTGGCGGCGCGGTCCGGTCGTCATCGAGCGCGATGTCACCATCGGGGCCAACTGCGTGATCCTGCCCGGTGTGGTGATCGGGGCCGGCGCGACCGTCTCAGCGATGAGCCTGGTCAACCGCGATGTGCCACCGGGCGCCTTTGTCGGCGGCGTACCGATCCACCTGCTGGGCGAAGCCGCGCGCGGCGACGCCGGCTGACCAAACTCGGTATCATCCCGCCCCATGCTCACCTGGCTGAAGGCCCGCCTCGACGACATCGTCCGCACCCCCTGGCTGCTGTGGCCGGCCGTCATCGCGTTGATGCTCGCCTTTGTTGTGGGAACCGTGGGCTGGTACGGCGATTTCTTCGTCGCGGCCCGCGTCCCGCTGTGGGCGTATCCCTTCGTCCCGGATTGCCCGCTGGCGGCCGGGATGTTCGGCGTCGCGCTGGTCCTGCGTCACTTCGGCCGGCCTTCGCGGCTGCTCGATCAGCTCGCGGCCGTGTTTGGCATCAAGTATGGCGTGTGGACGATGTCGTTCTGGACGTTGTACTGGCTGGATGGCGGCCCGTTCGAGCTGACCAGCCTGTTCAGCGGACCAGTGATGTTCGTTACGCATCTCGGCCTGTTCGTGCTGGGCGTGCTGTTCGTGCTCTTCTTCATCGGCCGACCGCGCCCACGCGAAGCCGCGCTCGTGCTGCTCTGGTTTGTGATGAGCGACGTCGTCGACTACGCGCCCATCGCCCCGCAGCGCTACGGCGGCTATGGCTACTACCCGCCCCTCCCGCCCGCACACGGCGATCCCTTTGGCATGGTCCCTGCCATGCAGCTCAATGCGCTGGTGATGACCTGGCTGGTCGCGGGTGGCCAGCTCTTGCGCGCGCTCCTGCCGCGCCCGCGACAGGCCTGAGCAGACCCGCGCCTATGGCTGGGCACGCAGCCACGCCCAGGTCCGGGCCAGCGTTTCGAGCGCCGGCCGGGTCGTGAACCCCAGCGCCGCGCGGGCGCGCGTGCTGTCATACCACCAACGTTCAGTTGACATCCGCAGCTGGCCGCCATTCATCGGCAGCCTCAGCCCACGCCGCCGCAGCCCATCGAGGGGGTGAGCCAGCGCCGCCACGGCCCGCGGCAGTGGCAGCCAGGGCCGGGCCACACCGACCGTGTCCGCGATGGCGCCCAACAGTGCGCGGTGGGTGAGGTTGTCCCCTGCCAGCACATGGCGCCGGCCGGGTTCACCCCGGGCAAGCGCGGCGAGCACCCCGGCGCACACGTCGCCGACATCAACGACGCTGACGCCGCCAGGCGGATAGAACGGGAGCGGACGACGGGCCAACTCGGTGAGCAGCCGTGCGCTGACGTGGTTGACATCCCGCGGACCAAAAATGACCGTTGGATTGACGATCACGGCGTGCAGCCCGCGCGCCACGAAGGCGCGGGTGACCTGCTCGGCCAGGGCCTTGCTGTAGCCATACGGAAAGGCGGCGGGGCGCAGGTTGAAGACCTGCCGCTCGTCGGCGGGGTGGTCCCAGGCCGGCCGGCCGAGCGCCGCGACGCTGCTCACCACGACGACGCGCTCCACCCCGGCCTCGAGCGCAGACGCGAGCACGTTGCGCGTGCCATCCACGTTGACGCGGTAGAGCGTTGCCTCATCGTGGCGGTCGTCATCGACCACCGCTGCCGCGTGCAGGACCGCCTTGACGCCGCGCATCGCAGAACGCAGGGTGTCCATCTCCAGCACATCGCCGATGACCGGCTCACAGCGCAGCCCGACCAGTGCCGCGCGCGACGAGGTTGCCCGCAGCAGGGCGCGTGGCGTCCCGCCCCGGGCGTTGAGCGCTTCGATGAGGTTTGAGCCGAGAAATCCGCTGGCACCGGTCACGAGGGTGGTCACTCCGCCATAATAGCCGCCCCATGGACCTCATTCTCAAAGCCATCCTGATGGGCATCCTCGAAGGCCTGACCGAGTTTCTGCCCATCTCCTCGACCGGCCACCTGATCATCGCCGGCAACCTTCTAAAGCTGCCCGAGCCGACCGCGGCGACCTTCGAGATCTTCATCCAGCTGGGCGCCATTCTCGCCGTCGTCGTCTTCTTCGCGCGCGACCTGCTCGACCTGCTCAAACGCGCCCGCAGCGACGAGGCTGCCCGCAAGGTCCTGATGGGCGTGGCGATCGCCTTCGTCCCGGCTGCCGTGGTCGGGCTGCTCTTCCGCAAGCAGATCAAGGGCCTGCTGTTCGGCCCGCTCCCGGTGGCCGTCGCGATGATCGTTGGCGCGCTGGTGATGCTCGTCGCCGAGCGCTACTTCCAACGCACCACGCCAACCACCCGCTCGGTGTCGGCGATGTCGCTCAGGCAGGCGTTGCAGGTCGGGTTGGCGCAGATCGCGTCGCTGTTCCCCGGCATGTCGCGCTCGATGACAACGATCGTGGGCGGGATGTTGAGCGGGCTGGACCGACCAACCGCCCTGCGCTTCTCGTTCTATTTGTCCATCCCCACCCTCGGCGTGGCCAGCGTGTATGAGCTCGCCAGCAACCTCAAGGACATTCCGGGGGCCGAGATTCCCGCCTTTGGGGTCGGCCTGGTGGTCGCGTTTGTTGTTGCGCTCGTCGTCATCCGCTTCTTTTTGGGCTGGGTGGCGCGCCGCGACCTGACGCCTTTTGCCTGGTACCGCCTCGTGGTCGGCGCGCTCTTGCTCGCACTCGTGGTGCCGCTTCCCGGGTCACGATAGCCCGCTTCGACACGCCAAACACAGCCCGTTGCAGCCTCCGCGCGAAGGACCGGCGTGATATAGTCAGCAGTCTTAATACCGTTTTAGAACGGCGTTATTTTTTCCGAACACAGGAGTCAAAAAGGATGTCTGAGACGCCAACGACGCCGCGAGGCGCGCGCCCGCCGGGCGCGAAAGCGCCCCCCGGATCAGCAGCTCCCGCCGCCCCTCCAGCGGCCCCAACGCCCACACCTGATGCATCGCCTGCCGAGGCGCCTGTTGCCAGCGCACCGAAGCCCGCTGCTGCGCCTCCGGGCGCAAAGGCGCCACCCGGTGCCAAGGCTCCTCCCGGTGCGCGTCCCGCGCCCGCTGCCGCAGTGCCGGCCGCGCCGAAGCCCGCCCCGGTGGCGGCCGCGCCGGCCGTCGTTGCGACGCCCGCCCCTGCAGCAGCTGCCAGGCCTGCGCCAGTCGCCAAGGTCGAGGCCGTCAAGGCCGCGCCCGCCAAGCCCGAGCCCGAAGTGATCAAGGGCGTCACGCGGCGCGAGTTCCTAAACTACGTGTGGGGGGCGTCGATGGCGCTCTTCCTCGCGCAGTTCGGCGGCATCTCCTTCCTGTTTGCCATGCCCCGCTTCCGCGAGGGCGAGGTGGGCGGCCGCTTCACCCAGCAGATCGGGGATTTCGGTCTTGACACGAACGGAACGCCCAACGCAAACAACGTCGGCAAGTTCTGGATGGTCAAGGTCGGCGACTCGATCAACGCGATCTACAAGGTGTGCACGCACCTCGGCTGTCTGTATGGCTGGAACAGCAACGGCAAGATCTTTGCCTGCCCGTGCCATGGCTCGCAGTTCCAGCTCGACGGGACATGGATCGCCGGCCCCGCGCCGCGCAACCTGGATCGCTTCAAGATGCAGATCCTCGATGCGGGTGGCAATGTTCTGGCGACCTCGGATGATGCCGGCAGCATGATCAAGGTGCCCGCGGGTGCCGATCGCGTCGTCGTCGATACCGGTGCCAAGATCACCGGCAAGGCCCACTTCTAGCGCGCGCCGCGACGCCGGCTGCGCGCCGTCGTCGTAGCGCCATATGGCATCAAGCAAATGGCAATCATTGGAAAGAGACTGGTCGACCAGGTCCGCGCGACGGGCCTGAAAGCCACCATCGCCCAGCGCCTCGATGAGGGCTTCACCCGGTTGACCTCGGGCCTGACCTGGAACGACGTGCGTGGCGTGCTGCGTGGCGATCCGCCCGGCAAGCCCAACAACCGCGTCAAGCCGCACACCGAAGCGTTCTGGTTCCACATCCGGCCGACCTTCTACCACGAGGCGGTCACGACGCTCTATCCCACCTTCCGGCTGGGGTTCATGTCCGCACTGTTCTTCGCGATCGAGATCATCACCGGCATCTTCCTGATGATCTTTTACACGCCCTCCCCCGAGCGCGCGTATCAGAACATGCTGGACATCCTCACCAACGTCCCCTTCGGGCAGTTGGTGCGCGACATGCACCGCCTGGGGGCGGAGGTCATGGTCGTCGTCGTCACGCTGCATATGTGGCGGACCTTTGCGACGGGCTCCTACAAAGCGCCGCGCCAGTTCACCTGGTTCACCGGTGTGATCCTGCTGATCGTGACGATGTTCCTGTCCTTCAGCGGCTACCTGCTCCCGTGGGACCAGCTGGCGCTGTGGGCGGTCACCATCGGCACCTCGATGGCGGATGCCGCGCCCGTGGTCGGCCCGTCGGTCAACTTGCTGCTCCGTGGCGCGCCGGACATCGGCGCGGGCGGTCTGCTGCGCTTCTATCTCTTCCACGTCGTGCTCTTCCCGCTCATCGGCGTGATCTTCATGGCGGTGCACTACTACAAGGTCGTGCGCTACGGCATCAGCTTGCCGCCGGAGATGGAAGCCGTTGGCGATGACTCGGCCCGCAAGGTTGCTCCCGACAAGCGTGTCAACTTCATGCCGGACATCCTGAGCAACGAGTTGATCTACGCAGCCATCGCGATCGCGCTATTGACGATCGCCTCGGGCACCTTCTACAACGCGGCGCTCGAGACGCACTCGAACCCGCTGGTCACGCCCAACCACACGGTGGCGCCGTGGTACTTCTACTGGCTGCAGGGCCTCATCAAGATCCCGCACATCCTGCCGGTGCTGCCCGAGGCGCTTTCGAAGCAGTTCGACACCATCGTCTTCAACCTGTCCGGCATCACGCCCAAGATCCTGTGGGGCATCATCATCGGGCCGGTCATCCCGCTGCTGCTGATGGTGATCCCGTACATCGACCCGAACCCCAGCCGCCGCTACGGCGACCGCAAGGTGGCGCTCACGTTGGGGGTGCTCTTTGAGTTGGGCATCCTGTATCTCTCGCTGGCCGGCATCCCGACCGGCGTGCCGGTGACGCGCTTTGGTTTCGTCGGCGGTGACCCCGCCTCCGAAATCGCGCAGGAGTTCATGCCCGACGAGGGCGTGGCCGAAGTCAAGCGCGTTCCGTGGGATCAGCTCCCGGTCGGAACCTGGGAGATCGTCCCGCCCGCCGAAGCGCCCAACGCGCCTGAGTTCAATGCGTTGCTCAAGAAGATCCAGCAGGACATGGACCACCGCACCGAGACCGCCGATCCCAACGGCAAGAAACTCGTGGATGGCAAGGCCAACGTCCGCATCAAGCTCATCCAGCCTGACGTCAAGGAGTTCACGCTGACCATCAGCTTCACCGACGACAAGGGGCAGCCGCAGCAGTACTCCAAGACCAACTACCTGCACAAGGCCTCGGGCTACGACAAGGAGTAGGCAGGCAGGAGACAGCAGCCATGATCAAACGAATCCTCACCTTCCAGCCCAGCTGGACCCTGCGCCTGATCAGCGGCACGATTGCCGTTGTGGCGTTCATCAGCATGTGTTTGCTGACCGGTGCCGTCGACCTGAATGGGGCGATGGCGGAGCGCGGCCAGGAATTCACGGGCCGCAACATCGAAGCCGGCGCCAAGGTCTACTACGAGCAGTGCGCGCGCTGCCACGGGGCCAAGGGCGAAGGCGCCGATGGCCTCGGCCCGGCCCTGTCCTATGACGGCTTCCTCGGCAAGTGGGATGCTGCCAAGAAGACGCTCGGCCCGAGCGAGCGGTTGAAGAAGATTGGTTGGACGAGCAGCCTCGCCGGCTATGTCGAAGCCGTCGTCGCCTCGGGCATGCCGGTCAAGTCGAGCGCCGTGTGGGAGGCCCCGCACCCGCCCTTCGCCCTCGCCTTCGGCGGCCCGCTCCGCGAAGACCAGGTCAAGAACGTCGCCGCCTTTGTCCTGAACTGGGGGCCCGGCCAGGTCGCGCCCGTCGCGACGATGCCGGAGCCTGGCGCTGCTGGCGGGGCGGCCGCCGCGGTCGCGCTCACGGCCAATCAGGAGAAGGGGAAGCAGGTCTTTCTCGGCGCAGCCGGCTGCCAGGCCTGCCACGCCATTCGCGGCGTCGCCACCGGCGCGATTGGGCCGTCGCTGAACAAGCTGGCCACGACCGCCGATGCGCGCATCAAGGATGCCGCCTACAAAGGCACCGCCAAGACCGGCGCTGAATACATCAAGGAAGCGATCGTCAATCCGAACGTCTTTGTCGTCGCGGAATGCCCTCAGGGTGCCTGTCTGGCCAACGTCATGCCGTCCACGTTTGGGCAGACGCTTCAGGCCGCCGACCTCGACGCTCTGCTGGACTACCTCAGCACGCTCAAGTAGCGCGAGCTTTCAATCACATACGCAAGCAGTCGCAGTCATCAAACTGCGACTGCTGTCTTTTTCCAGCATGAAAAGTGATCGCACCGCCGTCCTCAAGGGCACCGCCGGGCTCTTCCTCACCCAGAGCGTCGCCTCGACCGCGTTCCTTGCCGCATCCACAGTCAATGCCATCGTCGCGACGCAGCTGACCGGGGATGGGCGCGCGGGCGGATGGCCCAATGCCGTTGTGCTGATCGGCAACGCGATCGGAGCCTATTCGCTGTCGCGGCTGATGCTCACCATCGGGCGCCGCAACGGGCTGCTGATCGGCTCGGCCTTTGGCACGCTCGGCGCCTTTCTGGCCGCCACGGCCGTGGCGTTTGGCAACGCTCCGGGCTTCTTCGCCAGCCTGATCGTGATGGGGATTGGTCGTGGGACACTGGAGCAGGCCCGCTTCGCAGCCGCGGACCTGTATCCGGCGCAGCAGCGCGCACGGGCCATCAGCATCGTCGTGTGGGGCGGCACCATTGGCGGCGTGCTGGGGCCACAATTGGCCGGGCCGGCCAGCAACCTCATCGCCTCGCTCGGCCTCAACCGGTTGGCCGGACCCTACTTCGCCACCTCGACGCTCTTTGCGCTCACGGCCATCGGCATCCTGATCCTGCTTTCCATCGACTGGCAGGGCATTGCCGCCCGCGTTGGGGCCTCGCAGCCGACTGCGACGGCCAACAAGTCGATCTCGCTGCGCGCCCTGCTCTCCCGCCGCGACGTGCTGCTGGGCATCGTGACGATGGCGTTTGCGCAGGCGCCCATGACGATGATGATGTCCATCGTCAGCCTGCACATGACCCAGCATGGGCACACCCTGGATGCCGTCGGCGCGGTGATCTCGCTGCACGTGCTCGGCATGTATGCTTTCTCGCCGCTGTGGGGGACGCTCGCCGACCGCATGAACAAGCGTCTGCTGATCACCCTGGGCGCAATCGTGCTCATGGCCGGCTGCGTGATCGGTCCGTTGTCCAACGATTTGATCCCACTCGAAGCCGCGCTCTTCCTGGTCGGTCTGGGGTGGAGCATCTGCTACGTCAGTGGCTCGGCGCTGCTGACCGGCTCGCTCTCGCGCGAGGAGAAGGCCCGTGCGCAGGGCAGCAATGACCTGGTCGTGAATCTGTCATCGGCGCTGGGCGGCATCTTCAGCGGGATCATCCTGGCGAGCTTCAGCTACTTTGGCGTCTCGGCGGTCAGCTTCACCGTGATGAGCATCCCGCTCATCGTCATGGTCGTGCAGCGGTTGCGCCCGCCCGCCCCCAGCGCGAAAGCGGCCTGAAAAACGGGGCGGGCCGGGTGCCCGATGGCAGCCCGGCCCGCACAACGTTCGATATCGCGCTAGATGCCGAGGAAGAGCTGATGCATGCGCGGGTCGCGCGTGAGCTCGGGATGGAAGGACGTGCCGAGGAAGGCGCCCTGGCGCGCCGCGACGATGGTGCCGTCGTCGAGTGTGCTGAGTACGCGCACGCCCTTTCCCACCTTCTCGATCAACGGCGCGCGGATGAACACCGCCGGGAACGGGCTGCGGAGGCCCTTGATCGTCAGCGCCGTCGTGAACGAATCCACCTGACGGCCGAAGGCGTTTCGCCGCACCGTGACATCCATCAGCGCGAGCGAGGGCTGCGGACGCCCGACGTCCCTGGCCATGAAGATCAGCCCGGCGCAGGTCCCCCACATCGGGTGGCCCGCTGCGGCGAAGTCGGCGAGTGGCTCCATCAGGCGGGATGCCACGGCGACCTTGCCAAACGTTGTCGATTCACCACCGGGGAGGATCAGACGGTCCAGGCCGGCCAGGTCGCGGGGCTGGCGCACCTCGCGCGCAGACACCCCCAACCCGGCCAGCATGGCCATGTGCTCAGCGAAGCCGCCCTGCAGGGCGAGGACGCCGACTACCATCCGCGTCCCGCCATCTTCTGGCCGGCGTCGAGTGTGCTGACGCTGATGCCCACCATCGGCTCGCCCAGGTCCTTGCTCACCTCGGCGATGCGCTTGTAATCGCGGAAGTGCGTCGTCGCCTCGACGATGGCCTTGGCCCGGCGGGCGGGATCCCCGCTCTTGAAGATGCCACTGCCAACGAAGACGCCATCGACGCCGATCTCCATCATCAACGCGGCATCCGAGGGCGTCGCAATGCCACCGGCGGCGAACAGTACCACCGGCAGGCGGCCCAGGTCCGCGGTCTCCTCGACCAGCGGGAAGGGAGCCTGAATCTCCTTGGCGTAGGTGTGCATCTCGTCGCGGCGCATCGCCTTGAGGCGGCGAATGTCGCCGAGGATCTGGCGGGCGTGGCGCACGGCCTCGACCACGTCGCCGGTGCCGGCCTCGCCCTTGCTGCGCACCATGGCTGCGCCCTCGCTGATGCGGCGCAGTGCCTCGCCGAGGTTGCGTGCGCCGCACACAAACGGGACCTTGAACTCGCGCTTGTCGACGTGGTGCTCCTCATCGGCCGGGGTGAGCACTTCGCTCTCGTCGATGTAGTCGATGCCGATGGCTTCGAGCACCTTGGCCTCGACATAGTGGCCGATCCGGCATTTCGCCATGACGGGAATCGTCGTGACCGACATGATCTTCTCGATCATGCCGGGATCGCTCATCCGCGCCACACCGCCATCGCGGCGGATGTCCGCGGGCACGCGCTCGAGCGCCATGACCGAGCACGCGCCGGCGTTCTCGGCGATGGCCGCCTGCTCCGCGTTGACGACGTCCATGATCACGCCGCCCTTGAGCATCTGGGCGAGGCCCTTCTTCAGGTCAAACGTTCCAACCTGACGACCGTGCACGATCGCCGGTTTCTTGCCATTGGCGCCATTCGCGCCGGCTGCGTTCTTTGCCATTGTGTTCCTCCAAAAAACTGCGCCACGCGGCGCGCTCATGCCCCCACTCTAGCGGTCCATCTGGCTGCCGAAAATGGCCAAATTGGGCCGCATGGGTGAGGCCACTTCGACCGCCCTCGAGGGGGCGACGTGTTAGAATCGCCGCCGTTACGGCCTCGGAAAGGTGGCCGAGTGGTTTAAGGCAACGGTCTTGAAAACCGTCGTGGGGCTCGTCCTCACCGTGAGTTCGAATCTCACCCTTTCCGCTCGATCTCCAGACTGGGGAGGTGCCGGAGTGGACGATCGGAGCCGCCTGCTAAGCGGTTGTTCGCCTAATAAGTGGACCCAGGGTTCGAATCCCTGCCTCCCCGTAAACGTGGTTGCGCCCGCTGTTCTGCGGGCGCACTGCGTTTTTCACGGGAACGGGCCCGCGGGGACGTCATTTTTCAACGTTTTTGCAACCTCTTCACGCCACTTTTTGCCGTGCGTTGCCAAATGATGACAAGGCAACCCGCATGAATATCAAGCCCCAACTCCCCCCGTGCTTCTTTCGGTTTTCCGTCGCGCTTGTGAGCATCAGCGTCATCGGCTGCACGGCGCTGGCCCCGGCCGCACCCACCAGCACCCCGCTGCCAGCGCCCACCGCCGCTGCGCCCGTGGCGGTTCCCGCAACCCCCGCCCCGGTCGTCCGCGACACGCCGGCCCCGCGCCCGGGCAACCCGCAGCCGCCAGCGGCCAACCCACCCGCGACGCCGGCCGCACAGCGTCCCCCGGCGCAGTCGCCCGGGCCCGCCCGCGGTCAGGGCAGCGGTCAGGGTGGATACAGCATCGATTAAGCCATCTCCGACCAGGCCCAACTCAACACACTCGCCTTCGACGCGCTCGGCTTCCTGAGTGGCAACACCTGCTCGGATTCCTTCCTGCCGCCGGGCAAGGTCGCCGACTTCTTCGGGTTTCAGTATCTGCGCGATACCACGCAGTCCGGCCAGGGTCACAGCACCGACTTCGTCACCAACGCCGCCAACGGCGTCCTGAAGATTCTCAATGACGCCCAGAAGGCCAAATACATCGCGCTGGCCAAGACACAGGCCAGCCTCGTCAACGACTACGCCTATCGTCGCTATCCGCTGATGGTCGCCTTCCGGCGCACACTTTCCGGCGACCTGCCGGCCGGCACAACGGGCCTGAGCAAGACCGCGGTCATGCAGTATTCGGCCGATCTGTACGAGCTGGATGCGCGCATCAGCCTGCAGCGGGCGAAGCTCTTCAGCGAGGTGATCGGCTCGCTCACCCCCGCCCAGCGCAGCGCGCTCGACGCCATGGTCAAGGGCGGCTTCGCATCGTGGGCGGCGCTCCCCGATCAGGTCGACAAGCGCTCGCTCAGCCACGACGAACACGTGCTGGTGATGACCTACGCCAGTGAGATGTTTGGCTGGTACGCCGGCAACATCGAGGCGGACACCTATTTCTGCCCGGAGCGACAGGGCGACTACTTCGGCGGGTTCTACATCAAGGATGCGCCGGCCATCGGAAACGCCGGCTACACCATCGACGAGACCATCACCAGCAGCAAGGGCGAGAACTTCCTGGCGCTGCTGACGAGCGCGCAGAAGCCGACCATCACCAGCATCGTCGACGCCCAACGCCCGGCCATCAACGGCATTGTGGAGAAGCGCCGCGCCATTGCCACCGAGCTGCGCAAGGCGCTCAGCGGCGGCAACATCAACGAGGCGTCGGTGATCGCGCTCTCGCGCGAGTATGGCGCGCTGGACGGCGAAATCTCCTACTACTACGCGAGCGCCTTCGCGCAGGTCGGCAAGACGCTGACGGCCGAGCAGAAGACGCAGCTGGCCGCCCTCCGCGACCTGGGCAACTATCCCTGCCCCAACACATCGGCGTATCTCTACTCCGACAAGATCTCGATGCCGGCCGTGCCGAACACCGACTTCCTGTTCAAGTAGACGGCTAGCGCACCGCTCACACACGCAACCATGTTGTCCACACGCAAGATTCGAGGCACATTCGCCGCCTGCGCGCTTGCCGCGCTGATGACGGCGTGCGCGTCGGCCAGCCCCGCAGCGACCAGCGCACCACCGGTGCAGGCATCCGCCCAGCCCGCCACGCAGGTGCCGCCCACTCTGACAGCGGCACCGCCCACGCAACAGCCAGCGACTGCGACAACGCAACCGCGCACCGCGACCCCGGTGAGCTCCGGGACAGCGGCGGGCTTCTCCTTTGGCGTGCAAGGGGACTCACACCCCGAGCGGGCCGGCAAGATGTTCAGCGCGGATCTCTACCGGCTGAACCTGCAAAACGTTGCAAAAGCCAATCCCGCCTTCTACGTCATGATGGGCGACGACTTTA
>JAIBCK010000029.1 GCA_019694215.1 Thermoflexales bacterium | reverse complement strand
CCATCGAGGTCGCCGCGATCCTCCTCGAGTGGCAACGCGGTCGATGCCACGGGACGGCCATCGACAAAAACGCGGACGAAATCGGCGGCGTGCGAAAGCACGAGGGTGCCGGATCCCGCCGCACGCAGGGTCGTGGAATACCAGGCATAGTCGCTGCGGTCGCGCGTGAGGGCGAGCTGTTCGACTGGCTCCGCCACGCGCACGGCCGGCCGCCGGTCTTCCGCGCCGCCGGGCATCGGCTCGGCCCATGCGCCGACCAGGCGGGGGGTCGTCAGCGTGCGAAAGCGGGCGGGCGCGTGCGCCGCCGTTGGGGGCTGCGCGGTGTCGAAGACCAGCCGGCCCTGGCTGATCAGCTGTGCGCTGCGCGCGGCCAGCAACAGACGCATGCCATCGACCTCGACGGACACAGCTTGTCTTCCATCGTTGCACACAAAAGTAAGCGGCGGCCCGCCGTCGCGATACGACCAGGCGGTCACGTCCCCGGCCAGGGCCTCGGGTTGGGGACGGGCGCTGTGCAGCAGGGTGGGCAGGAAGGGCAGCAGGGCGGCATGCAGGTCCGCCAGGCGGCGCGCCTTGGCGGTCGGCGCGCCAAATTCATCCAGCGGGGCGTCGTAGTCGTAGCTCGTCGTCTGGAGATACATGGCCTCGCGGCCGAAGTTCGTGCCGCCGTGCCACATGTAGTAGTTGACCCCGGTCCCACCCCGCGCGACGAACGCGCACACGGCATACAGCAGGTCCGCGACGGGCCTCGTGCGATGCGGCCGGCCGAAGACGTCATACCAGCCGGTCCAGTTCTCGGTCCACAGCAGCGGCTGCTCCGGGTGCGCCGCCGCGTGCGCGTCGATCTGCGTGTGGCCGTGGAAGGCGTTGATCGTCTCGATCGATCCGGGCATCCCGCCAAAACACATCAGCCAGGGGATGTCCAGCTCGAGCGACTGGCCAAGCTCGATCGCCCAGCGCAGGTAGCGCTGGCCCGCCTCCCCGTAGTTGCGTGCCACCAGGGCGTACTCGTTCTCGATCTGGGCCAGGATGATCGGCCCGCCGCGCCCGGCCAGCCATGGCTCGATCACGCGCGCGAGGTGGCGCGTCCAACGTTCCATCTCCAGCATGAAGGGCGCATTCCAGGTGCGCATCTGCATCCCCGGCACATCGCGCAGCCAGAACGGGAAACCGCCGTAGTTTATTTCGGCGCAGATGTACGGCCCGATGCGCAGGATGACATCGAGGCCCTCCTGCGCGGCGGCATCCAGAAAGCGCGGCAGGTCGAGCCGGCCGCTGAAGTCGTAGTGCCCGCGCTCGGCCTCGTGCAGGCCCCAGAACGCGTAGGTCTCGATCGCCGTCAGTCCGAGCGCGCGGCTGTGCCGCATCAGCGCCGGCCACTGCTCCGGCATGCTGCGGGGATAGTGAATCGCGCCGCTCCACAGAAAGCGGCGCGCGCCATCGAGGGTGATGGCGCGTCCATCGTAGTCGACCCGGCGGGGCGGGCCGCTCACGGCCCGAACCTCTCGCGCAGGGCTTCCAGCGCGGGTGGGTCGATCGTGGCATGCGTGAGGTCGATGCGCTCTTCGAGGTTCTCCGCCCCTGTCAGCGCGCGCAGGGCGTCGCGGGTGTCGTCGTCCCACTCGCCGTCGATGTCGCCGAGGTAGGTGCCCGCCGCCCGCGCCAGCGCCTGGAGCTCGCGGGTCAGTGCCCGGTCGATGACCAGCTTCTCGGCGGCTGGCGTCGCGCCGAAGTACAGCCGGTGCAGGCCGAGCAGGCGCTGCAGCTCCGTGACCGGGTGGGGGTGATCGTCGACGCGCAGGTCGACCACCACGTCGTTGAAACCACCGTAACCGCCCGCCGGGCGCACCACGTAGAGTGCCGATCCTTGTCGACCGCGTCGGTCTCCGCCCACGGCGTCGCCGGCCGCCAGCGCCGCCAGCAGGCGGCTGGCGAGGTCGCCGCGCGTTGCGCTGAAGGCCTCTCCCATCGCCAGCACCACCTCCGGGCCGGCCAGCAGGTTGCCCTGCGCGGCATACGAGGGTCCGGTGATGCCACCCGCCCAGTCCATGCACTTTCGGCCGGTGAACGTGGCGGCCCGGCCCTGGGCATCGACGATGCCCAACTGGCGCTCCTCATGACCCGGATCGGCGGCCGTCAGCGCGGCGACGACCTGTTCGGCGCTCTCGCCCGCGGCCAGCCGCGCGAGCGCATCGGGGCCATAGGACAGATTGGCCAGCGCCTGCGTGGCAACCGCGCCGGCCGCGGCCTGCGCATACGGGACATAGGCGCCGACGGCCAGAAACTTGCTGGCCACCGCGACGCCCCAGCTGTGCGTGGATGTGTCACATGCGACGATCGAAAACGTGGCGATTCGCATGGGGAGATTGTATGCAGCCAACCCGCGCGCCGTCGTCGGTAGAATCCCGCGATGCAATTTGATCTCCTCATCCGAAACGGTCAGCTCTTTGATGCGGCTGCGGGGCGCGTCGGGCGTTTTGATGTGGCCGTGTATCGCGGCCGCGTGGCCGCCGTCGAGGCGTCCATCGATCCCGGCACGGCCGCGCAGGTCGTCGATGCTGCCGGCGCGTATGTTACGCCCGGCCTGGTCGACCTGCACACCCACGTCTATCACGGCGTGACGTACTGGGGCATTCAAGCTGCCCCGGTCGCGGCGCGAACGGGCGTGACGACGTGGCTGGATGTCGGCTCGGCGGGGGCGTGGAACTTTGGCGGCTTCCGCGACTTTATCGTGCAGCCCTCGGTCGCGCGCATCTACGCGCTGCTGAACATCTCCGGGATCGGCCTGATCGCGCCGAGCTGGGAGCACTGGAACCTGAACTATCTGGATGAGGCGCTCGCCATCAAAGTCGCTGAAGCCAACCGCGACATCATCATCGGCATCAAGGCCCGCATCGACAAGAACACCGTGGGTGCGAATGGGCTTGAACCGTTGCGCCGCGCGCGGCGGGTGGCCGACGCGTGCGGCATGCCGCTGATGGCCCACATCGCGCACGGCCCGCCCGAGGTCGACGGTGTTCTGGCCCTGCTGCGCGAAGGCGACATTCTCACGCACTGCTGCACGGGTGGCAGCATGCGCCTGATCGACGCGGACGGGCGTCCGCTCGAGGTCGCGCGCCGCGCCCGCGAGGCCGGCGTGATTCTGGACATCGGCCATGGCGCCGGCTCCTTCGACTTCGAGGTTGCCGAGGCCATGCTCCGCCACGGCATGCCGCCGGACGTCATCTCGTCGGACATCCACCAGCTCAGCATTCGGGGCCCGATGTTCGACCTGCCCACGACCCTGAGCAAGTTCCTGGCGTTGGGCATGCCACTCGCCGAGGTCTTCGCCGCGGCGACGGCCAAGCCCGCCGCGGCAATGGGTTTGGCCGGGCAGGTGGGCACGCTCGCCGTCGGCGCGCACGCCGACATCGCGCTCTTCCGCGAGGAACAGGGCGACTACAACTTCGACGACGTCTTCAACCATCGCCGCAGCGGCACGCGCCGGCTGGTGTGTGAAGGAACTTGGTTGGGCGGTCGTCGCCTGCCGACCCTGCCCGAGCCGCCGCCGGCGCCCTGGATCGTCTAGGCGGGTTGCGCTTCGCCGCGCCGCACGGTCTGCATCAGCGCGAGCGATGCGATTAGCGCCACGGTCGAGAAGAGCAGGGTGAGGTTGTAGTCGTTGCCCGAAGCCTGAATCAGCGCCCCCGCGGTGATCGGGCCGGCGACCGAGGCCGCCATCTGAAAGAGGTAGTACAGGCCGGTGTAGGCGCCAATCTTGCGGTTGTCGGTCAGGTCCACGACCATCGGCAGGGAGTTGATGTTGATGAGCCCCCAGCCCACGCCCATGACGAGCATCGGGAGGCTCAGGACGCGCAGCTTGCCGATCCCGATGTTGGCCAGCTCGGTCGCGAGCGTGACCGGCGGCAGGACGAACACCAGCGCGGTCATCAGGGCCAGGATGGCGATGCCCAGGCTGATCGTGCGCCGGCGCCCGATACGCGCACCAAGGCTGCCGGCCGGCACGGCAATCAGGGCAAACATCACCGAGAGCAGACCCAGCTGGAGGGCCGACTCGCTCTCCGGGATGCCCAACCGATTGAGTGCATACAACGAAAACATCGCCTCGATTGCGCTGAAGGCGAGGAACCAGGCGAAGAGCGCGAGCAGCAGGCGCAGGCCGCTTTTCTCGGGGTCGCGGAAGACTTCGGTCAGGCTCGCCCAGGGGGAGGCGCTTGCCTCGGCCTCGCTGGGCGGCGGCACGCGCGGCTCGCGCACGAAGAGGAAGATCAGCAGCATGGCAGCGACCATCAGCCCGGCCACCAGCCAGAAGGGCAGGGCGGCGTTCTGTTTGTAAAGCGCGCCGGCGACGAAGAAGGCGACGATGCCGCCAATCCCGCCCAACAGGTTGAGGATGCCGTTGGCCTGGCTGCGATACGCCGACGGGGTGACATCCGGCATGATCGACGCGGTCGGCGTCCGGAACGTCACCATCGCAAGCAGGGTGCCGATCAGTGCCAGCATGAAGAGAGGCAGCTCGGTCTGGAGCGGGACGAGCGCGAAGCACAGCGCGGCGATCGGGGCGCCGATCAGGATGTAGGGCATGCGCCGCCCGATGCGCGTGCGGGTGCGGTCGCTCCACGCGCCGACCAGTGGCTGGATGAACAGCGCCGCAAGGTTGTCCAGCGTCATGATCAACCCGATGGCCGCGACCGGCAGGGCAAACTTCTGCTGCAGAAAGACCGGCACATACTGGTTGTAGACCGCCCAGAGCGCAGTGTTGCCAAAGATGCCGAGCCCGATGATCGCCGTGCGGGCGACGCTGTATCCCGATTTCATGGTCCGCTCCTTCTCAATTCAAAACGTTGTGCAGTCGCTACGCCTCAACGATCAGGCCGCTGCCGGGCACGACCTCGCCCACCGCTGCCGCATCTTCGCCGGCCGCGCGCAGGGTTGCAAGCAGCCCCTCGACCCGCCCGGCCGCCACGCTGAGCAGCAGGCCGCCGCTGGTTTGCGGATCGAAGAGCAGCTGGCGCTGCCAGTCCGCCAGACCTGCAGCGAAGTGAACCCGCGGAGCATAGGCGCGTGCGTTGGTCTCGGCGCCGCCGGGGAAATGCCACGCCTGCGCGGCGGCCCTGGCCCCGGGCAGGAAGGTGAGGCGTGACCACTCGAAGCGGAAGGCCACCTGCGCGGCGTCGGCCATCTCGAGCGCGTGGCCGATCAGGCCGTAGCCCGTGATGTCCGTCGCGCTGCTGGCCCCCGCGGTGTTGCCCGCCTCGGCGGCGCGCCGATTGAGGCGGGCCATGCTGGCGATGGCGGCACCGATCACTGCCGTGTCCCGGATCGCCTCCTGCTTGAAGGCGGTGGTCAGCACGCCGACACCGAGCGGCTTTGTCAGCACCAGCTGGTCGCCAACCTGCGCGCCGCCCTTGCGAGTCAGCAGTCGTGGGTCGATCAATCCCGTTACGCTCAGGCCGTACTTCGGCTCGCGGTCACGGATGCTGTGCCCGCCCGCCAGTGCCGCGCCGGCCTCGGCGACCTTGTCCGCGCCGCCGCGCAGAATTTCGGCAATGACCTCGGCGGGCAGGTCGTCGGGGAACGCGCACAGGTTGAGGGCAAAGAGCGGTCGGCCGCCCATCGCATACACGTCGCTCAGCGCATTGGCGGCCGCGATGGCGCCAAACCAGTACGGATCATCCACCACCGGCGAGAAGAAGTCGACCGTCTGAATGATCGCCTGCTGGTCGTTCAGACGGTAGACGGCGGCGTCATCGGGCGTGCCGAGCCCCACCAGCAGATCGGGAAAATCCGTTGGTGGAAAACGATCCTGAAGTGGCCGCAACACGGCAGCCAGGGCCTCGGGGCCCAGCTTGCCCGCTCACCCGGCACAGCTGGCCAGGGAGGTGAGGCGGATCTGTTTGCCCGTTGTCATGAAAGGTCGATTGTAGCCAGCGCCGGGCGGATAATGCGGCCGACATGTCTGTTGGCTTCTGGGTGGGGGTGCTCACGACCCTGTTCACCGCCGCGCTCGCGATCTCGGTGCTGCGGCGTTTCCGCCAGCGCGGCGGGCTGCACCTGCTGTTCTGGGGGCTGGGCATGCTGCTTTACTTCCTGGCGGGTCTGTGCGAGACCATCCTGGCCTTTGGTTGGAGCGATCTCGCGTTTCGGCTGTGGTACTGGTCAGGGGCAATGTTCGTGCCACCCGTGCTTGCGCAGGGCACGCTCTGGCTGCTGCGCAAGCGCAGCCCGTGGACGGCGGCGACGACGGCGGTCATCGTCCTGCTCGCGGTCGCGGCGCTGGTCTGGGTGCTGACCATCCCGCTGGATGCGACGGCGTTTCGGCCAGATGGCGACATCACGCGCTTTCTCACCGAGCAATACCGCGCCATCCTGCCGGCCAATCCACCGAAAGGCGAGGTGTCCGTGCGTCAGGTGCTCGTGCCGTTGCTGAATGTCTATGGCACCGTCATCCTCGCCGGCGGCGCGGTGTATTCGGCTGTGCTGTTCCTGCGCAAGCGCATCCTTGCCAATCGCATGCGTGGCAACCTGTTGATTGCCGCGGGTGGCCTGTTCCCCGCGCTGGGCGGGACGTTGGTCAAGCTGGCCGAGGCGGCCCCGGCGCTGTCGGGCTTTGCTTCGGCGTTCAAGTATCTCGGGATTGCGGGCGGGGCGATCTTGTTGTATCTTGGCTTTGACCTTGCCGTGCGGCGCTAGTGCAGTTGTTAAGAACTTGCGCGGGGGCGTTCAGAATGGGCTCATACTGTGGCGGGTTGCCACCGAAGCCCTCATGATCCAAGACCCGTCTGGGATGAAACATGCAAAGCATTCTGGTCGTTGATGATGATCCGCGCATCCTTGAAATGGTGCGGCGCAGCCTGACGTACGAAGGCTACAACGTGGTCGCCGCACACGACGGCATCGAGGCACTGGCACTCGCGCGTGACAATCAGCTCGATATGGCAGTCATGGACTGGAACCTGCCCGGCATGGATGGCCTGGCGGCCATTGCCCGGCTGCGGAATGCCGATCAGCTGCCCGTGCTGATGCTCACCGGGCGCACCGCGCTCGAGGACAAGCTCAAGGCGTTTGACTCCGGCGTCGATGACTTCCTGCCCAAGCCGTTCGCTCCCGAGGAGCTCGTCGCCCGGGTGCGCGCGATCCTGCGCAGGCAGACACAACCATCAGAGGCAACCCAACTGCATTTCGCGGATCTGTCGCTGGATGTCAGCTCGCGTCAGGCCCGTCGCGGCCCGCGGGCCTTCTCGCTGACGCGCCGTGAATGCGAGCTGCTCGCCTTTCTCCTGCGCGCGCCAAACCAGGCCCTGCACCGTGAGCGCATCATCGATGCCGTGTGGGGCGGGCTGTTCAAGGGCGATGACACCGTGCTCGAGGTGTATATCGGCTATCTGCGCACGAAGCTCGAGGCCGGCGGCGAGCCGCGGCTGATCCAGACCCTGCGCGGGGTCGGCTATAGCCTGCGCGAGAGCGCGGCATCCTGACGTGCGAACCGCGACGGCCTCCCGGTTACGCCTGGTCCTGATCCTCAGCGCGCTCATCGCAGTGGCCGCCGGGTTGTTCAGCGTCTTCTTTCAGGATCGCGCCTATCAGCTCGCGCGTGATGAATTCAATCGTCGCCTGCAGGAGGAGGCCACGGCGATCATCACCCGCGCCGAGGTGCGGGGCAGCCGGGTGAGCCTTCCGGGCGACGGGACGGCGCGGCTCGAATACTTCCAGCGCGCGCGCGACGAATCCGGCACCGTCACCGTGCTCGCCCCCGACCTGGCCTCGGCCAGCCGCGCCCTGCCGATCAGCAGCGCCGGCGCGCGACAGGTGCTGGCCGGGCAGGCCTGGTCCGAACTGGTGACGGTGAACGGCCAGCCGGTCATGATTCACACCGAGCCGGTCATGGCCGGCACTGTCGTCGTCGGCGTGGCGCAGGTGGCGCGCTCGTTTGAGGATGAATCTAAATCGTTGGGCAGCCTGGCCGCCCAGCTCGCGGTCGGGGCCCTCATTGTCACGCTCACCGCGTTTGCGCTGTTCTGGGCCGCGGTTGGTCTGAGCGTCAAGCCCTTCGAGAAGCTCACGGCCGCGCTCGAGGCGCAGCGCACGCGGCGCGACTTTGACCGCCGGCTGCGCGCCCTCTCGACTGAAGGTGAAGCCGGTCGTCTGGCCCTGGCCATCGATGGCCTGCTTGCCGAGGCCGAGGAGGCCTATGGCCGCGCACAGGTCACGCTCACCGAGCAACAACGCCTGCTCTCGCAGGTCACGCACGAGCTGCGCGCGCCGCTCACCACCATCCGAGGAAACCTGGGCCTGCTGGCGCGCGGGGCGTCGATACCCGATCCCGACCGTGTGGCAATGCTGCGCGACGCCATCGACGAGTCCGAGCGCCTGACCCGGCTGGTCAATGAGCTTTCGGCCATGTCGCAGGCCAACTCACCGCAGGGCCTGCGGTTGGAGCCGGTCAGCCTGCACGATCTTGTGCTGGAGGTGGCCCGCAAGGCGCGCCATCTCGCACGCGACCGCCGCCTCATCGTCGACAGCGGTGACGATCTGCGGGTGAATGGAAATCGTGATGCGATCACCCAGATCCTCATCATCCTGATTGACAACGCCGTCAAGTTCACCGTGTCCGGCGGGGTGATCGGCCTGCAGCTCCGCGCGCAGGGCGAGTGCGCCGAAGTCGTTGTCCGCGACAATGGTTCGGGAATTGCCCTGGAAGTGCTACCGACCCTGTTCTCTCCCTTCAACACCGGTGACCGCGCCCGCAACCCGAACGGCCTCGGCCTGGGCCTGGCGATTGCCCGCCAGCTGTGCGACGCCCAGCACGGCCGCATCACCGTCGAGAGTGAGGCCGGTGCAGGCACGGCCTTCACCGTCTCGCTCCCACTGGCCTGACCCGCGTCCGCTTTTTTCGATCTCCTCCATAATCCTTCCGCTGAAAGGCGTGATCGGGGGGATTGGTTGTGACGCATCAGGCAAACCAGAATGTTTTCTTTCGAATCGAGACCGGAACGCACAGCGCACCCATCGAGTCGCTGTTGCCGCTGGCCGGTCAGTCGCGCCTGCTCACCGCCGGGCGCGACAAGACCGTGCGCGTGTGGGACCTGGAAGGGCACCGTCTCGAACGCACGTTGTTGTGGCAGATCGGGCCCGGCCGGGTGGGTGAGTTTGTCCGCATGGCCTGGCGTTTTGGGCGGCAGGAGCTCTTCGTGGTCACCCGCAACGTCGAGGGCGATGTGGCCTATGCCCCATGGGGGCCTGTCTCGCATTCGTCGGCGTCATACGGCTCGGAGCCGCTCTCGGCCACGCTGCGCATCTTCGACCTTCAAACCGGCAATCAGCGCATCGCACAGGCGGGCCTGGGTTGGATCAGTACGCTGTGCTATTCGCTCTCGCTGGATGCCATCGTGGTCGTGGACTCGGTCTCGCGCCAGCTGCGTCTCTTCGATGTAGAGGCCCTGCTTTTGCCGGACGCGCGGCCACGTCTGACTTGCGAGCCGCTCGCCGGCGAGCCCCGTCGCCTCGCCGTGATCGAGCGGGATGCGCAGCCACGTCTGGTCGTGGGCGCGTGGGGTGAAGCTGGCGCAGTCACCCTGCACGACATCGAGCCGCAGGGCTTTGCCCTGCGCCGGAAGCTCGACCTTCCCGACGGTGATCGGGCCGGCCGCATCGCGGTAGGCACCCGGCACCTGGCCATTGCGGGGCTGTATCAGCCGCGGGTGTATCTCTACGATTTCGATCTCGAGCCGGTTCGGTCGCCGCTCGTGGTCGGCTGCAAACCGGCCGAGCTGGCCTTTGCAGCGGACGACCGGCTCATCGTTGGCACGAGTGACGACGAGTGCGGCGCGCCCGTGCTCGTTTTTGATGGCCAGTCCGACTACTCACCGCGAGCCGTCTACTCGCAGCATGGCGGCGCCGCGGAGGCCGTCGGCTTTCTCGATGATGGGCTGGCCGTGAGCGCCGGCGGACCCGGCAACGACCTGCACGTCTGGCACGACGACGGGCGCTTCGGCGAGACGCAGTGGTGGGTGCGCGGCGTTGGGCGCAAGATCTATGCCGTCGGCGCGCTTGCCAACGACGAGCATGCGCCCCCCGTCGTTGCGCTGGGCAATACCGCCCCTGACCACGCCGGCAACGCGGCCCCGCTCGAGCTGCGCTTCGATCTGTCCATCAGCAGCGTTGCGCCATTGCCGGTGACCGGCGCATCCCCCTTTCAGCGGGCCGTCGTCGAAAGGGACGGCCAACGGTTGGTCGTCGAACAGGGTCGGGTGATCCTCCAACCGCAGGGCTTTCCCATCGATGAGGTGGGCGGCGAGCGTAGCGATGTGCGAACCTTTGGTTTTCTGCCCGATGGCCGGGTGGTGACAGGTGACAATAATGGAACGTTGTTCATTGCCGGCCCGCCCGCTGCTGTGCCGCCGTCCGGTCCATCCGCCCCCGACCATTGCGCACTGCGCGGCCACGAGGCCGGCCTGCGCGACCATGCCGTGGCAGGCGACTGGCTGATCACGGGTGGGATCGACCAGGTCTTGCGCCTGTGGTATCTGCCCGATCTTGCCGATCTGGCCGCCGCGACCCGCCAACCCGCGCTCAACTTGTTTGTGGGCGCGAACGACGAATGGGTGCTGTGGTCTGAGCATGGCTTCTTCGATGCGAGCGCCGGGGGCGATTGTCACGTCGGCTACCACCTCAACCAGGGTGATGCGCAGGAGGCGCAGTTCGTTCCAAATGATCGTTTTGTGCGCCATCTGTATCGCCCCAGCCTGATTCGGGCCATCCTGGCAACCGGGAGTGAGCAGCGCGCGTTGGCGTTTTCCGGCCTTGTGCTCCCTGATCTGCAGGCCCTCCTCCCGCCGGTGGTCGAAGTACACGGGCTGACCTTCTCGGACTTCGAGGAGTCCTTCGTCCCGCTGGACATCGAGGTCAGGCCGGGCGGCTCGCCGGTTCGGCGTGTCTGGGTGATCTGTAACGATGTGCTGGTCTGGGAGGATGCCGTCAACCGACCAGATGCGCACACCTTCCAGTCGGTGAAGGTCCCGCTCACAGCGGGCGAGAATCTTGTGCGTGTTCTGGCCGAGGGGAACGGGGCGAAAAGCACACCGGTGATACTACACCTGCGCCGCCACACCCCGCCCGAACAGGCCATCGCGGCGCAAGCTGCCCCGGGTGACACCAGCGCCGCACCTTCGGCGATGATGCCGATTGCCCTGCCCGTCCCCGATAGGCCGCCGCAGGCCGTGGCAGTGCCGGGTGTGCTGGGCCTGCTGCGGGGGCGGCGGTTGACCATCGAGTTTGTCCTGTCGGCCGACGCGCCCGCGCGCCTGCCCATCCACTTGCGCAGGGAGGGCCGCAAGATACGCACCGAGCTCCACCGACGCGGCCGCCACGTTCGCATCACCGTGCCGCTGCACCGCACCCCGCGCCAGTTTGAGGTGTGGGCGGGGCGTGGGGCCGCTGCCGTGCCAGTGTATGCCTTCGAAGTGCGCCCCGATGCCCAGCCGCAGCCGGTCGCGCGCGCAAAGCAGACGACGCCGGCGGTTCCCCGAAATGCCGCGCGGGCCACGGATGCCCCGGCCCCCACCGCGCTGGCCGCCCCGGCTGACAACAACGATCGGCCGCACCTCTTCATCCTTGCCATCGGCGTGTCAAAGATCCAAAAGCCGAGTGGGCCGTATCAGCCGCTGCGTTTTGCAGCTGCGGATGCCGTCTCGATCAGTGAAACCCTGGTCAAGCAGCGCGGCGGGCTGTTTGGCGCGACCCGGGTCTGGCTCTTGACGGATGAACATGCGACGTTGTCCGGGATTCGTGCCGCGCTGGACGAGCTGCGTGCAGCGGTCGCCGAGCGGGGCGCACGGCCCGGGGGCAGCCGGTCCAATCGCGATGTCACGGTCATCGCGCTGGCCGGCCACGGCGTTCAGACCCGCGATGATCGCTTTTTCTTCTGGAACCATGACTTCGACTTCGACCAACCCGCGGAGACAGGTCTGGATTTTCTTACGTTGGGCGATATCGTCACCGCCTTTCCGACTGAGCTGGTCATGCTCATCGACGCCTGCCACGCCGGGCTGGCCGGGGCGGCTGCGGTCAGCAACCTGCGCCCGGAGGAGATGTTCAAGCGCCTGATGGCGATCAACGAGCGCGCCCAGACCATCTTCAGCGCCACCCAGAAAAATGAGCTGGCGCTCGAGCACGAGCCGTTTGGGCATGGCCTGTTCACAAAGGCGATTCTGGACACGATGGAGCAGAACCCGGCTGGTGCTGAAGTCTCGGTGCTTCAGCTGATCGACAATACCCAGCGCATCGTGCGGGGCTGGTCGGATGGGCGCCAGGTCCCCTCAGTCCGCGTCTATGGCGATCTCTTTCGTCTGGTCGTGTTTCGCAAGTGAGTGATTCGACCCGCCCGGCACGCGTCGGTTGCGGGTCGATTGCAACAATTCCTCAAGATCAGGAGAATGGAAATGGCACAACCGAAATCATCAACCCGAAAGCCTGTGGCGAAGAAGCCCGCCGCGAAGAAACCGGCGGCGAAGAAACCCGTGGCAAGGAAGCCAGCCATCACGGCGGCAGTTCCGGCGCCGGGCACCGAGCCTGCGCCCCTCAAGCTGGATCCCAGGGCCGCGCGCGGGGACCGCTCGGTGGGTGGCGACAAGGCAGCGCCGGTCAGCGGCGGTGGCTGACGAAACGTCCGCGGCCGGCGGCAGACCTGCGCCCGTCCTCGTCGCGCGCGATGCCGAGCTGGCACGGCTGAACGCCCTGCTCGATCAGGCGCTGGCCGGACGCGGGCAGGTTTGCTACATTGCGGGCGAGGCGGGCACCGGCAAGACCGCGCTGTCCGAAGCCTTTCAGCGTCTTGCGCAGGCCCGCCATCCCGAGCTGCTGATCGCTGCCGGGAGCTGCGACGCGCAGGGTGGGGCGGATACTCCCTATGCGCCGTTTCGCGAGGTCCTGACCTCGCTGACGGCGTCCACCAGCGGCAAGGCGGTTGCGGCGCGCGCCAAGCACGAGAATGAGGTGCGCCTGCTCAAGGCCATCCGGCTGGTCACCGAAGCCGTGGCCAAGTTTGGCCCGGACCTCGTCGGCGTCTTTCTGCCTGGGACACCCTTTCTGGCCCGTCTGGGTGACTTCGTGCTGGATCAGATCGGCCTGCGTGACAAACTGAAGAAGCACATCACCACGAAGGCGGGGGCCCGCGAGGCGCTGAGCGCGACCACCCTCACCCAGGACCAGATGATCGAGCAGTTCGTCAACGTCCTGCGCGACATCGCCATCCGGCTGCCGCTCGTCATCGTGCTGGATGATCTGCACTGGGCCGATGCCGCCTCGATCGATCTGCTCTTTCGGCTGGTCCGTCGCATCAGTGATGTGCGCCTGCTCTTGATCGCCGCCTACCGCCCGCTCTCGACCACCGACGAGCGGCAGCAGGCGTTGGAGCGCGTGGTTCGCGAGACCCAACGCAACCGCGGTGAAGTCGTGCTCGATCTCGGCGCGGTCGTCGATGCGCGCGGTCGCCAGTTCGTCGACGCCTTTCTGGAGACCGAGCCGAACCACCTGAGCCCCGCCTTTCGGGAGGAACTCTACAAACACACCGAAGGCAACCCCCTCTTCACCATCGAGCTCCTGCGCGACCTCCAGCAGCGCGGGTTGCTCGAGCGGGATGCGAGCGGGGCCTGGTGTGAATCCAAAGCGTTGGACTGGTCGATCATCCCGGCCCGTGTCGAAGGCGTCATCGCCGCCCGTCTGGCCGGCTTGCCCGCCGACCTGCGCGACATCCTCAACTGCGCCGCCGTGGAAGGGGAGGTTTTCACCGCCGAGATCATCGCCGAGCGACTGCGTGTCGAGCCGCTCAGCCTGATTCGGACGCTGAGCGGCGCGCTACAGACGGAGCACAAGCTGGTGAGGGGGGATGATGCGCGAAGAATCGGCAACCGTCGCGCCTCACGGTATCGCTTCACCCACCAGCTCGTCCAACGCTATCTCTACGACAACCTCGATCGCGTCGAACGCTCCTATCTCCATGAGGCCGTGGGTTTGTCGCTCGAACAGCTTCACGCAAGCGAGAGTGACGTGATCGCGCCCGTGCTGGCGCGGCACTTCGAGGCGGCCGGACTGGACGACAAGGCGCGTTTGTATCTGCTCCGCGCGGGCCAGCAGGCGGCGGGCGCCTACGCCAACGAGGCCGCCCTGGCCTTCTTTGACCGCTTGTTGGCTTTGTGCGACGACGGCTTGAAGGCGGAACGTCGGGATGCCCTCCTCGCGCGCGAGCGCGTGCTCGAGGTGCTTGGTCGGCGAAGCGCCCAGCGCGAAGACCTGGAGGCCCTCGATCGCATCGCCCGCGTTCCGGAGGATGCGACGCTGCGCGACGAGGTGCGCCTGCGCTCGACGCAGCTTTCGGTCCAGACCGGCGACTACGCGGCCGCCATCACCACGGCCGCAGCGGTGACCACGCCCGAACGACGCGCCGACGCCCTCCTGCTGGCGGCACGCGCGCACTTCCGCCTGGGCGAACGCGAGGCCTGCCATGCCGCGCTCGATCAGGCGCTCGAGCTCAGCCGCCGCCAGGGCCAGGGTGCCACGGAAGCGCGCGCGCTTCAGCAGCTTGCATTGCTCAGTTGGTCAAGTGGCGACCTTGCCGATGCCGAGGCCGGCATGGCCGCCGCGCTGGCGCGGGCGCGGTCCGTCGCCGACCTTCGGGGTGAGGCACAGATCCTGGTCGATGCCGGCGTCATCGCCAGCGACCAGCACCACTTCGACACCGCCGAGCGCTACTTCACCGAGGCACGCGCCATCGTCAAACAGACCGGTCAGCGCGCGGCCGAGGCGCGCATCCTGATCAACGAGGGTGGGTCCGCGTTTGAAGATGGCGATCTGGAGCTGGCGCGTGACTACGCGGCCCGCGCCCTGGAGATTGCCATCGATACTGGCGAGCGGCAACTGCAGGCGATTGCCGGGTGCAACCTTGCCGAGGCACAGGTGGCATTGGGCGGCTATGCGGAGGCTGGCCGGGTGTTGGACGCCGCACGCGCTCAGGCGCAGGAAATCGGCTACCGTCGCGGGCTGGTCCTGCTCTCCGAGGTGGCCGCCCTGCGTAGCCTGGCGATGGGTGATGCGGCTGCTGCGTGTCAGCACGCCAGCGAGGCCCTCCCCGGCGCGCTCGGGCTCGGCCTATCGCCCGTTGCCGCTCGCCTCGAGGTCCTTGTGGCGCGGGCCTGTCTGGCCTCCGGCGACGTGGTCGCCGGTCGCCAGGCGTTGGCTCGGGCGCAGGCGCAGCTCCCGCCGGCAGGCGCGGCTCGCAGCGGCCTCGCAGCCCTGGAGCTCGGCTTCGCCCACGCGGCAGGTGAGGCGCCCGATCCGCAGCTGCTGGGGGCCGCAGTCGCAGTGCTGGACGAGCCGCGCGCACCGCTCTGGGTGCATGCCATCGTGCTGCGTTGTGCGTCGGCCGCGGGTGATCCGCGGGCGCGCGAGATCGCCCGCTCGGCGCTCGCCGCCCTGGACCGGCGTGCTGTTCGCATCCGCGGCGCGGAGGCCCGGGCCGCCTTCACCCGGGTTCCACCGGAGCATGCGGAAGTGCAGGCCGCCTGGGCGTCGCTGCGCGCTGAGGGTGCCGGCCAGCCCGGAACATCTGTCGGACCGAAGTAAGCAGAATGACGTTGTGCGTCGGGCGATTGTCTCGCCAGTCTGCGGGGCTGGGCGGCGATGAACCGTTCCAGTCCCGTGGGGGGATTCGGAAGGAGCGATGGCCCCCTCCCCCGGGGCGTCGCTCTTTCCGTCTGTGCGGCCGTTTAGCGCATCTCGACGCTCAGCGTGACCGTGTATGGCCGGCGGCCCTCGGCGACGAGCGGTGAGACATCCGCGACCAGCAGATACACGCCGGGCTCGATCACCACGCTCACGCGGCCGGCGTCCTCGCGCGCCACCTCGACGGAATTGACCGAAAGCCCCGTGGTCTGCAGCTCGCGCGGTGTCGGCCAGCCATACACGCGGATCAGGCTCAGCGCCGGTGGGGGCGAGAGGGGCAGACCGGATGCGATCTTTGCCTGTGACACGAGGGCGGTCAATGTCTTGCCCGTTTGCGTTTTGCAGAAAACCAGCACAAGGCCGGGCCCGCTGCGCAGCGTGCTCGGGCCACCGCGCCGGATGCTGTATCCATCCGTGCCGGCGTTGACAACAAAGGCGCCTTCGCGGGCCGGGGCAAGGGCCGGCCCAATGGCCAGGGTCAGACGGGTGATGACAAAGGTTTCGGCGACGGTCGCTTCGAGTGCGGCTGTCACCGGGCCGGGCGCTTGCTCGCAATCGCTTTGCAGCAGCACGCTCACCTGGCCGGGCACGGCCCCGGGGATGGTCTGCGCCTGCATGCCGGTCGGCAGGTCGCGCACCTTCCACGTCAGTGGTGAGGCATTGGCCAGCAGGTTGCTGGCATCGACGAAATAGGCCTGCGCAGCGCCGGCAGGTAGCGCGCTGGCCTTGGGCGGGGCAGGGGTGGGAACAAGTGTCGGCGTGGGAGCCGCGACGGTCGAAGCCGCCACGGTCGGCACCTGCGTCGGGACCGCGGTTGGGGCCGCCGTCGCGGGCTGGGTCGGCTCAGGCGTCACAGCGGATGCGGTCGCCTCGGCGGTCGCCGTCGCCTCGGGCGTCGCCGGCGCCTCGGCGGTCGCCGTCACCGTTGGACGCACCGTGGGCGGCGCCGTGGGCGGCGCCGTAGGCGGTGTCGCTGCCCCGCCACAGGCGACCAGCGTCAGGCAGGCGACGAGCGCAAGGGCCCTCGGCCCTGGGGCGGGGACACGGTATCCCTTCATCCCCCGGATTGTAGGCGTTTCAGTACTTACGGACCAGGCTGCGGTAGCTGAGCGGCTGGCGGGTCTGGAAGATCTGCGTTTCCTCGCGCACGCGGCGCGTCTCATCGAGCGCCAGCTTGGCGATGATGAAACCCTCGGTGCGGTCATCGAGATCGACCAGCACCTGACCGCGCGGGCCAAGGATCATGCTTTCGCCGCAGAAGGTCATGCCAGGTTCCTCGCCGATGCGGTTGGCCGCGCAGATGAAGCAGGCGTTCTCCGCCGCGCGCGCCGACAGAAAGGTGCGCCATTCGTCGGCGTGTTCGCGGTCCCACGCTGCCGAGACCAGGATCAGCTCCGCGCCGTCCATGCACAGACTGCGGATGCCCTCGGGGAAACACACGTCCCAGCCAATCTGCATGCCAATGGCCCCAAGCGGCGTGTCGACGGGTTCGAGCTTGAAACCTGGCCGGAACAGCGTCTGTTCGATCCCGCGCAGGTGGACCTTGCGGTAGTGGGCGACCAGGTCGCCCTCCGGCCCGATCAAGACCTGCGAGTTGAAGGCGATCGACTCGACCCGCTCTTTGGTCGGGATGCCGAAGGCGATGTGCGTGGCCGTATCCTGCGCCCGTTGTGCGACGACGTTGACGGACGGCCCCGGCACGCGCTGGTTGAGCTCGACGAAACGTGCCCCGCAGTCCGACCCGGTCGTGCTGAGTTCGGGATACAGGATGACGTCAACGCGCTGCTTGGCCACGACCTGGCGGGCGAGCTCGCCCATCTTGGCCAGGTTGACATCGGTCTCACCGAGCCGGGTATCCATCTGAACGACAGCGACAGTAACTTCACGCATGTGTGCAACTCCCTTCAGCGCCTCGCGGGCGCGCGTTTTCGGATAGGCAGGCAGTGTAGCACAGAATCGAACAAGTGTTCTAGTTTCCGTCGGGCCGATCTTTGCTAGAATGCCGACTCCTATGAATGAGACGTCGACCCTGCCCAAGGCCGCGCCGCAGACGCTCGCCCTGAGCAACCTTTTTCGCAAGTTCGGATTTTGGCTTTTTCTCAGTTCCGAGCTGTTGATCTTCTGCGGGCTGATCGGGGCCTTCCTCGTCACCAAGAGCTACGCCAAGTCTTGGCCGCTCGCGCAGGACCTCAGTCTCTGGCTGGTCAGCCTGAACACCTTCCTGCTGCTCACCAGCTCGCTGACGGTTGTGCTGGCCATCGATGCCGCGCGCGCCAACAAGCTCTCCCGGGTGCCCGTCCTGATTCTGATCAGCGCACTGCTCGGCGTTGGCTTTCTGGCGGGGCAGGCGGTCGAGTACACGCACCTGATCACCGTCGAGCACCACGGCTTTGCGGATCCGTTTGGCACCGCCTTCTTCATTCTGACCGGTCTGCACGGCCTCCACGTGTTGGTGGGTGTGCTGTGGGCGTTTGGCGTTTCGGCGCGGGCCCGTGCGCGCGCCTACGGCCCAGGCAACTTCACCAGCATCGAGGTCTTTGGCCTGTACTGGCACTTCGTCGACCTGGTGTGGATCCTCATCTTCACCGTCGTTTATCTGATTTCCTAGCCCTTCAGGAGCGCATCCATGGAACACACCGAGGCGCATCCCGCCCGCTACACCAGTCCGGTCGCCGTCTACGTCATCCTGTTCATTGCCACGATCGTGGAGGTCGGTGCGACCCTGCTGGGCGTGCCGCGCAACCTTCTGGTGCCGGCGCTGCTGGCGATCTCCTTTGTCAAGGCCGCGCTGGTCGCGTTGTATTTCATGCACCTGCGCTACGAGAAGATCGTCTACGGGCTGATTTTCATCACCCCGGCGCTGTTCGCCATCCTGTTGATGGTCGTGCTCGCCACGCACTGAGCCGGGTTTGCCAGCGTTGTCCGGATGGGCGGTCGAGAGGCCGCCCATCCGCATTTTTCGGCCGGTGGCGTGGGCGCCGGCACCCCGCCCGGAGCGCGCCCGGAAATGATCCAGGGGATACAATAGGATCATTCCATGCCGCACGATCACAGGCGGCACAAACAATCTCTTTCGGAGGAAAGGATCCATGACGATCAAAGCCAAGAGCGCCACGAACGGCGCTCCTGTTCACGCGCCAAAATCCCAGGCCGATTCAGCCCTGGTCACGGCGCTGACCCAGTTTGACCGCGCGGCCCGCATCCTGGAATTGGACGAGGGCGACGCCGCAACCCTGCGCACCTGCCAGCGCGAGCTTACGGTCAATTTCCCTGTCAAGATGCGCGATGGCAAGGTTCGCAACTTCACCGGCTTCCGCGTCCACCACAACACCTCGCGCGGCCCGACGAAGGGCGGCATCCGCTATGCCCCGCATGTCAGTCTGGATGAAGTCCGTGCGTTGGCCATGTGGATGACCTGGAAGTGCGCCGTGGTCAACATCCCGTATGGCGGCGCGAAGGGCGGCGTGCTGGTCGACCCCAAGCAGCACAACCTGCACGAGCTCGAGGGCATCACCCGCCGCTACACCACCGAGATTTCGGTCCTGCTCAGCCCGGATGGCGACATCCCTGCGCCGGACATGGGCACGAATGCTCAGACCATGGCCTGGATCATGGACACCTACTCCATGCACCGCGGCCACTCCGTGCCGGCCATCGTGACCGGCAAGCCGCTGAACATCGGCGGCTCCGCCGGCCGGCATGAGGCGACCGGCCGCGGCGTCATGTTCACCGTGCGCGAGGCCTTTCGCAGCATGGGCTGGACGTTCGAGGGCGCGCGCGTGGCCGTGCAGGGTTTCGGCAACGTCGGCTCGATCACCGCCATCACCGCGCATGAGATGGGTGCCAAAGTCATCGCCGTCAGCGACATCGACGGCGGTCTGCACAACAGCCGCGGCATCAACATGCCGCGCCTGCGCCAGTGGCACAAGGAGCACGGCACGATCAAGGGCTTCGATGGCGGTGACTGGATCACCAACGCCGAACTGTTTGGGCTCAAGACGGATGTGCTCATTCCGGCGGCCATGGAGAACCAGCTCACATCCCAGACCGCGCCGACTGTGCGCGCGCGCATGGTGGCCGAGGGCGCCAATGGACCGACGACGCCTGAGGGTGATGCCATCCTGAATGACAAGGGCATCATCGTCATCCCGGACATCCTCTGCAACGCCGGCGGCGTGGTGGTCTCCTACTTCGAGTGGGTGCAGAGCCTGCAGCAGCTCTTCTGGGAGGAGGATGACATCAACTCCCGCCTCGAGAAGATCATGATCCGCAGCTACCACGACGTCAAGGACCGCGCCGACTCGCTGAAGATCGACCTGCGCACCGGCGCGCAGGTGCTTGGCATCGGCCGCGTCGCCGAGGCGAGCCGAACGCGCGGGTTGTATCCGTAAATTGACCGCACAACCATCCTGACTAATAACCAGACGAAGCAACCGGACCGTCAGGCCGGTTGCTTCGTGCTTTTCACCCCTGTCGCGCGCGCCTGTGCTATCGTGCCCGCATGGCCCACCACCCTGAACAGCCCCTCATCATCCTTGGCAACCGCATCGCCCCGGCGCTGCTCGAGAAGAAGGCCATCCGCCGCTGCGAGATTGCCACCTGCAAGGGAAGTTGCTGCTCGGACGGCGTCTGGGTGGACATCAGCGAGGCCAATGCCATCCGCGCCAACGCCGAGCTGATCAAGCCGTTCATGCGGCCGGAACGGCGCAACGTCGAAAGCTGGTTCGCGGAGCTGCATGAAGATGATCCGGCATTCCCATCCGGGCAATACACCGGCACCACCACGGTCGTCGACCAAACGCACCCGAACGGCGAGACCTGCATCTTCCTGCGACCCGAAGACCGCTATTGCGCCATTCAGGCCGCCTGCTTTGCGCGTGGCCTGCCGCCGTGGAAATACAAGCCCACCTACTGCTGCCTCTTCCCGGTCGTGGATGAATTTGACGAGCGCGGCAACCGCACCGTCACCATCGACTCGGAGAACACGCTCTTCGAGCGGGGTGGGGGCTGCCACGAGTCGTGCGCCTGCGAGCCGCAACCGATGTTCCAGATCTACGCCGAGGAAGTCGCCCTGGCGCTCGGCGTAGAAGGCTATCGCGCGTTGTGCGCGGCGACGGGCGAGACGCCACGGTTGTAGCGGCGGCAGCGGCCTTCAGGCCTTCGGCGCGGCCACGACCTGAAGCGCGCCGGCCTCGATGCCCACTTCGATCGAGCGGATGGGCGAGCCGAAATCCGCGAAGGTCTCACCGTCGGTGTGAATCGGCAGCGAGCGGTCCCACTTCACCTTCAGGTGGGTGAAGCTGCCGAGCTCGACCTCGACCTTGTGCTTGCCGTGGGTGCCCTTCTGAAAGTCCGGCAGGATTTGCAGCATGCGCGGGCGCGGCATGGGGCGGGCCAGGCAGTACTCCAGGCGCCCGTCGTCGATGCGGGATCCCGGCGTGGTGTGAAAGCCGCCTCCCTCGCGCGGGCCGTTGCCCAGCGTCAGCATCAGCGCACGCTCCGCGCGGACGTTGCCATCGACATCCAGCTGCATCGCCGTCGGCGCAAAATTGCGCGCGATGGTGTCAATGGTGGCCAGGAGATACATCGGGAAGCCGGTCGTGAAGGAATAGCGCTTGGTTGACAGGCCCACGGCCGCGTCAAACCCGATGCCCAACGTGTTATCCCAATACTCGCGCCGCCCGCTCTCATCGCGCACCCAGGCCACATCCACCGCCCGCTTCTTTCCGCCGGCGATGGCCGCCAGACACGCCTTCATCGCCTCCACCGGTTCGGTGGGCAGACCCATGTTCAGGGCGAAGTCGTTGCCCGAGCCAAAAGCGACCACGCCGAGCGTGGGGCGGGTGGCGGCCGGCGTGCTCATCAGCCCGTTGACGGTCTCATGCACGGTGCCATCACCGCCAATGGCGACGATGACGTCGAACCCGGCCGCAGCGGCCTGCGCCGCGAGCGATGTGGCGTGCCGCGGGCTGGTGGTCACCGACCAGGCGGTATCGGGCGCAGCGGCGGCCAGCGCCTGCATGGTCTGGGCGCTGCCGGTTAGCCGGCCGCGGTTGGCATTGGGATTGAAAATACAGAGCGTGGCCATGAAAAGTGAGTGCGCATGATACGGGAGAAGTGTCACTTCTGAGACCGCCAAAGGTCCTCGTCCGGAAATGGCCGACGTGTTAAAATCCTCAGCCTTTTTGCAAGTATGTTCGAAGGACTGAGCGAGAAACTGCAAGCCGTTTTTGACCGCCTCGGGCGTCGCGGCGTCCTCTCCGAGGCGGATGTGGACGTTGCGCTGCGCGAGGTGCGTCTGGCGCTGCTTGAAGCCGATGTCAACTTCAAGGTTGTCAAGGATTTTCTCGCCCGGGTCCGCGTGCGCGCCATCGGCGCCGAAGTCCACAAGTCACTCACTCCGGGTCAGGCTGTGATCAAGATCGTCCACGACGAATTGCTCACCACCCTGGGCGAAGGCGGCAAGCTGGATCTCGGCGGGCCGGCGCCTCGCGTCGTCATGCTGGTGGGGTTGCAGGGGTCGGGCAAGACGACGACCGCCGCAAAGCTGGCGTTGCGCCTCCGCAGCGCCGGCCGCAAGCCCCTCCTGGTCGCGGCGGACACGTACCGTCCCGCCGCCATCACTCAGCTCGAACAGTTGGGCAGGCAGCTCTCGATCACCGTCCATTCCGAGAGCGCGAGCGTCCCGCCGCCGGTCATCTGTCAGAACGCCATCACGCGCGCCATCCAGGGCGCCTTCGATGTCGTCATCCTGGATACGGCCGGTCGCCTGCAGATTGACGACAAGATGATGGCGGAGATCGAGGACGTCAGGCAGCGCACCAAGCCCTGCGAGACGTTGCTCATCGCCGATGCCATGACGGGCCAGGAGGCCGTCAACATCGCCGACGCCTTCAACAAGCGGGTGGGGTTGACCGGTTTGATCCTGACCAAGGTCGACGGGGATGCGCGCGGCGGCGCGGCCATCTCCATGCGCGCCGTCACGGGCGTGCCGATCAAGTTCCTGGCCACCGGTGAAAAGCCGGATGCCTTCGAGCCTTTCCACCCGGACCGGCTGGCCTCGCGCATCCTCGGGATGGGCGATGTCATGACCCTGATCGAGAAGGCCCAGGTGGAGTTCGACGAAAAGGAGACCCTGCGCACCGCCGAGCGCATGATGACGGCGAAGTTTGATCTCGAGGACTTCCTCGGCCAGCTTCGCCAGATCAAGAAGATGGGGCCGATTGGCGATCTGCTCAAGATGATCCCCGGCTTCAACCAGATCAGCAAGGACCTCACGCCCGAGATGACGGAGGGGCAGATGAAGCGCACCGAGGCGATCATCAGCTCGATGACCCGTGATGAGCGGCGCGATCCCAACCTGCTCAACGCCTCCCGCAAGCGCCGCGTCGCGCGCGGCAGTGGCGTCGATGTTCAGGACGTCAACGAGTTGCTCAAACAGTTCAAGCAGGCGCAGACCATGATGAAGCAACTCTCCAGCAACCCGCGTCTGCGCAACATGTTGAAACGACCGTAGCCCCTGGCTGCGCAACAACAAGTAATAGGAGTAGCACACAATGGTTCGTATCCGCCTGCGCCGCATGGGCGCCAAGAAGCAACCGATCTACCGCATCGTCGTCGCCGACAAGGAATCCCCCCGCGACGGCAGCTTCATCGAGATCATCGGGCAGTACAACCCGCGCACCCAGCCGGAGACCGTGGTGGTGCAGGAAGATCGCGCGTTGTACTGGCTCAAGGTCGGTGCCCAGCCCAGCGATTCAGTGCAGCAGCTCTTCAAGAAGAGCGGCACGACCGATCGTTTTGCGCGCCTGATGAAGGGCGAAGCCGCCGAAGGGCTGCTCGAAGAGGCCGCCAAGGCCGTCGCCGCCGCGCCCGCGCCCAGCCCCAAGACCCGCGTTGGCCGGGTGGCGAAGCCCAAGGCCAAGAAGGCCGACAAGGCCGAGAAGGCCGAATGAAAGACCTCATCGAGTACATGGCCCGCGGCCTGGTCGATGATCGTGATGCCGTCGCCGTCGCGGAGATCCGCGACGGCCGGCAGACCGTTTACGAACTCAAGGTCGCCGAGGGTGAGACGGGCAGGGTGATCGGCAAGGAAGGCAAGGTCGCCAACGCCATGCGCGCGCTGGTCCGCCTCGCCGCCGAAAAGCAAGGTCACCGCCGCGTCATTCTCGACATCCTCTGATGCCGCGCGCGCCCTCGTTGATCGAGCTCGGGCGCGTCACGCGCGGGCATGGCATCCGCGGCGAACTCAAGGTCGATGGCGCGCCTGCGCTGATCGAGGCACTGCCCGGCATCAAGCGGGTGGTGATCGTGCCCGCGTCCCCGCACCCTCGCGCGACCGAGCACTTTGGCGCGTTGGTCGGGTTTGCCGCCCGTGTCCGGCAGTGCCGCCTGCACCAGGGTGCCGCCCTGCTGCTCGCGGACGGCGTAGACACGCGCAACGACGCTGAGGCGCTGCGAGGCGCCCGCATCCACGTCCGCACCTCCGACCTGCCCCGGCTCGATGCCGGCGAGTACTACGCCCACGACCTGATCGGCCTGCGCGTCATCGACGTCGCCGGCGCCGAGATCGGCGAGTTGGCCGATGTGCTGGCCACCGGCGCCAATGACGTATACGTTGTGCGCAGCGCCGATGGCGAGCGCCTCCTCCCTGCGATCGAAAGCGTCGTGCGGGCCATCGACCTCGCGGCCGGCACAATGACGGTGATCATCCCGGAAGGCCTGTGAGCGCTGCGCTCGGATACGCCCTCGCCTTTGCTCGGGTCAAGGGAATTGGACCCGCCCGCCTGCGCGCGTTGCGCCAGCGCTTTGGTGAGCTGCGCCTGGCCTGGGGGGCGAGCGAGTACGACCTGCTGGCGGCAGGCCTCGACAGCCGCTCCGCCGCGGCTGTCACCGCCGCCCGCGCGAGCATCGATCCCGATGCCGAGCTCGAAGCCCTGCACCGCAGCGGGGCGAGCGCGCTGGCCGTCGACGATCCCGCCTATCCCGCGCTGCTGCGCGAGATCCCGGACCCGCCACCGCTGCTCTTTGTGCGTGGGGCGCTGACCGAGGCCGACCGTTGGGCAATTGGCATCGTCGGCACCCGCAACGTCAGCGCCTATGGCCGCGAAGTGGCCGAGGGCCTCAGCCGTGACCTGGTCGCCAACCGCCTCACCATCGCCAGCGGCCTCGCCCGCGGCGTGGACGGCGTCGCCCACAGCGCGGCGCTCAAGGCTGGCGGCCGCACCGTGGCCGTGCTCGGCTCGGGCGTCGATGTGATCTATCCGCCCGAACACCGCCGCCTGGCCGAACAAATTGCCGAGAACGGCGCGGTGATCAGCGAATATCCGTTGGGCACGCAGCCGGATGCGGTCAACTTCCCGCCCCGCAACCGCATCATCAGCGGCCTCAGCCTGGGCGTCGTCGTTGTCGAGGCCGACGACAAGAGTGGCGCGCTCATCACCACGACCTACGCCGCCGAACAGGGCCGCGAGGTGTTTGCCGTGCCCGGCAACATCTTCTCGCGCACCAGCCGCGGCACCAACCGGCTGATCCAGACCGGGGCCAAGCTCGTCACCAGCGCCGCCGACATCCTCGATGAATTGAACCTGGAGCGCGTCGCACAACAGGTCGAAGCCCAGCTCGCGCTGCCCATCGACGACACCGAGCGCCTGGTTCTCGACGTGCTGGGCCCCGAGCCGCTGGCCATCGATGACGTGGTGCGGCGAACCAACCTGCCCACCGCCAGTGTGGCCGGCGCGCTGGCCATGCTCGAGCTGAAGGGGCTCGCGCGCCCGGCGGAAAACGCCGCCTACATCCGTGTAAATTAGGGGACCCATGTTTCACACCCTCATCATGGCCGGGGGCAGCGGAACCCGGCTCTGGCCGCTCAGCCGCAAGGACATGCCCAAACAGGCGCTGAGGTTGCTCGGTGAGCGCACCATGTTTCAGGTCACGGTCGAACGCCTGGGGGCGCTCATCCCGCCCGAGCGCGTCCACGTCGTGACCAATGCGCAGATGGCCGCCCTCTTTCGCGACCAGACGCCCGCCGTGCCCGCCGAGAACTTCATCATCGAGCCCAGCGCCCGGGACAGCGGGCCGGCGGCCGCGCTTGGCATCGCCCGCATCCTGCGCAAGGACCCGGATGCGATCATCGCCATCCTCTCGGCCGATCACCACATCGCCGACGTCGAGGGCTTTCTCGCCGCCCTGCGGCGCGCGCAGCAGGCCGCCACGAAGGGTTATATCGTCACGTTGGGCATCACGCCGACCTCGCCGTCGACGGGATTTGGCTACATCGAGCGCGGTGAGGCGCTTGCCGGGCTCGATCCGGCGCCCGGCGCGCCGGTCGTCTATCACGCCCTGGGCTTCGCCGAGAAACCATCAGCCGCCATCGCGCAGGCCTACCTCGCCGGAGGCCGCCACGCCTGGAACGCCGGCATGTTCATCTTGCGCGGAGCCGTTGGGTGGGGTGAGTTCGTCAGGCAGCAGCCGGCCCTGGCCACAAGCATCGGCGCTGCCGTGGCCGCCTACGGCACACCCGCCTACGACGTCAAGCTGGCCGAGGCGTGGGCGGCTGCGCCACGCAAGTCAATCGACTTTGCCATCATGGAGGGTGCCCGCAATGTTGCCGTCATCCCGGTTGATATTGGCTGGAGCGACATCGGCAACTGGGCGGCGCTGCTCGAGGTGCTCTCGGCGGACAAGAACGGCAACGTCGTCGTCGGTGATCACCTCGGTCGCGACACCGAGAACTCCCTCGTTCGATCGACCAATCGCCTGATCGTCACGATTGGCGTCAACAACCTGGTCATCGTCGACACCCCGGATGCCCTGCTCATCGCGCCCGTTGATCGCGTGCACGAGGTGCGCGATATGGTCGAGAAGCTCAAGGCGGAGGGAAGGACGGAATACCTGTGATCGACCTGCGCGCCATCCTCGATCTGCTGCTCATCCTGCGACGCCGCCTGTGGCTCGTCGCGCTGCCCGTCATCGCCGCGCTGATCTGGGTGCTGCTCGGTGCCCGGGGTTCGGTAAGCGCGTCGGGCTATACGACCTCCATGCGTTTTGCGGCCGGCCTGCCGCCAGAGCGCACGGCAGGCGTCTACAACTACGACCGCCACTACGACTGGCTCGCCTCGGAGTACATGGCCCAGGCCTTCGCCTACACCGTGCCGACCGAGGCCTTCGCCAGTGCCGTCGCGCGCCGCCTGCAGAATGAGGGGCTACAGGTCGCGCCGGCAGCGCTCGCGGCCGCCCTGCGCGGCGACCACACCTCCAGCATCTTTCGCGTCACCCTGGCCTGGCCGGATGCCGCGCAACTCGCCCGGATCGCGGAAGCCGCTAGCGCGGAGTTGACCGAGAACGCGGCCGCCTATTGGCCGCAGCTAAGCAACCCCGGTGGCGCGCCGGTGCGGCGCCTTGACCTGCCCGACGTGGTCGCCAGCGCGCCCAGCTTGCGCGCCAGCTTCGATGTGCCGGTCAAGCTCTTGCTCGGGCTTGCCGTGGGCGTGGCGCTCGCATTTCTCGCGCATGCCCTCGATCCCGCGCTGCGGGACCGGCGCGACCTCGACCGGCTTGGGCTGCGCGCCCTGGCCCACATCCCGCGATGATGCGAACGCGCTTGGCTGTGCTGGGCAGGGTGGGGATGGCGCTGTTGCCGGCCCTGATCGTGCTCGGCACAACGTTTCTTGCTGACCTGCGGGCGCCGGCGCCGGTCACCGTCCACGATGTCACAGTTCGCCTGGTGGCGGGGCTGCCGCCCGAACGCCCGGACGCCGACTATGACTTCGCCCGCCACTACGCCTGGCTGGCTTCGGAGCGCGCCGCGCAGGCCTTCACCTCGGTCGTCGGCGGCAGCGTCTTCGCCGAGGCCGTCGCCGCTCGGGCGCGGGCGGTGGATGCCACCCTCACGCGGCAGGCCGTGGCCGGCGCCCTGCGCGCAGACGCGCCGGACTCCTTCAAGCTCACCCTCCACGTCACCGCGCCGAGTGCCGCGCAAGCCGAGCTGATTGCGCGGTCCGCGCTGAGCGAGCTCACGCAAAACGGCAAAAACTACTTCTCCGTGCTCGCGGACGCCGGTACGCCACCGCTGAGCGTGCTCGAACAGGGCAGCGCGCAGCCCCGGCTGGTGGCTGCGCCACGGGCCAGCGCAAGCCTGCCGCTGCGTCTCGGCCTGGCGGCCCTGGCCGGGCTGGCTCTTTTTGGCGCGCTCGCCTGGCTGGAGGGCAGACGCGTGCGCGCGACGGACCCCGCCGCCGTTGGCCTTCCGATCCTCGCGCGCATCCCCGCGGCCCCGTCCGGGCGCTGACGACGCCCTTCGGCAGGCGCGACCGGCTAGAATGCCCTAGCCTATGGACCTCCATGACCTGTTGCAGATCGTGCGCCGCCGCTGGTGGATCGTCGCGCTGACCGCCCTCGTCGCCGGGGTCGCCGCCTTCGCGCTGAGCAAGGCCACGACGCCTGAATACAAGGCGACGATGCAGTTCGTCGTCCAGCCGTCGCGCGCGGACTATGGCCTGACCCAGTCGACGCGCCAGCTGACCGCCTCCTACATCGCGGTGATCTGGAAGCGCAAGAGCGCCGACATCATTCGCGAGCGGCTCAATCTCGACTACCCGGCCGAGTACATCTACGGCCAGACCAAGGTTGCCGATGACGCCGCCAACAACTCGGTGACCATCGAGGTGCGCGACTACGACGGCGAGACGGCCAAGCGCATCGCGCTGGAGTGGGCGAGGCTCTTCTTCGAATACCGCGAGTCGGAAAACGCCAAGCAGCGGCAGGAGGATCGCGTCAAGGTCGTGCTGGGTGATGATCCGACCTACTCGCTCGACAAGCCGCGCACGACGACGAACACCGCGGCGGGCATCGTGCTGGGTGCGATGCTGGGCTTGCTCATCGTCGCCGCGCTCGAGTGGACGCAGAGCACGATCGTGCGCACGCGCGCCGAGCTTGAACGCGCCCTCTCCCTGCCGGTCCTTGCCGTCGTCCCCCCGGAGAAATGAACATGAACCTGGTCACCATCACGAGCCCCGCCTCGCCCGCTGCGGAGGCCTACCGCACCCTGCGCACCAACCTGCATTTCGCCTCGCTCGAGTCGCCGCTCAAGACGCTGCTCGTCACGGCCCCCGATGCGGGTGAAGGCAAGAGCCTCGTGGTTGCCAACCTTGCCGTTGTGTTTGCGCAGGCGGAGCGCAGCGTCATCGTAGTGGATGCCGACCTTCGCGCGCCCCAGCAGCACGCGCTCTTTGGCGTCGACAACGCGGTCGGCCTCGCGCAGGTGCTGGCCGGCGAGGTCGCCGCGCCCCCCTTGCAGTCGACGCGTCATGCCAACCTGCGCGTGCTTCCGAGCGGGGCGAAGCGTGACAATCCCGCCGACTTGATTTACTCGGCGCGCATGGCGCAGACCCTCGCGACGCTGGCGGGGCAGGCCGAGATCGTCATCGTCGATACCCCGCCGCTGGGCGAGATCAGCGATGCGGCCATTCTGGCCTCGCAGGTGGATGGCGTGCTGCTGGCGATCTCCGCCGGTAAGACACGCCGCGAGCACGCCCAGGCGGTGAAGGAAACGCTGACGCGCGCGCGTGCGCGCGTGCTCGGCGCGGTGATGATGAACGTATAATCCGCTCATCAATCTCTGCGCGGCTGGCCACTTCCAGCCGCGTCGATACGCATCCCAAGAACTCAAGGTTCGATATCCGTGATTCAATCCCAAACGCAAAGCCCGGAATACTGGGCTCGCTATGCGCTCAGCGACGAGGACGCCGACTTCCTCTCGAATCAGCTGCTCGAGTCCGGCCGGCCGCAGCCGGTCCGCACCTTGGCGGCGGCCGTTGTACAACACCGCGTCAGCGCTGAGATGGCCGACCTGCGCCGCCAACTCGAGCGCGGCGCCTTCTATCAACCCCGCAAGCACTTCACTGTCGGCGAGACGCTGGTCTTCCCGGCGCTGCAATTTGCGTCGGGCGAAGTGACCGCTGTCCGCGAGGGCTTCAACCCCGAGGACGGCAAATTCGATGTCATCGACGTTGCCTTTCCGTCTGGCATGCGCTCCTTTGCCGCGGGGTTCGACCATGCGCACGTCCTGAATGACGATTCGCTTCAGCTGCTGGATGGCGAGAAGCTCAAGCCGGCCGAGGAGCTGGCCGAGCTGTATGCCGACACGGTCGCGCCGCGCCTCGACGCGGGGCTGGAGAATCGCGACGACTACATCAAGGTCGCCGGGGACTGGTTCCTGAAGGCGATGATGGCGGATGTCAACGTCGGCCACCTCAACCTTGCCGAGGCCGTCCTTGACATGCGCAATGGCGGCCCACTGCCGACGGGCGTGCTGCTTCGCGACCTTGGCCTTCCCGCCGACATCGCGTCGAACCTGCAGGAAATCTCGCTCAACGAGGCCCTCGCGCGCGACAACCGTTTCGATGAGGTCAGCCTCAATGACAAGCCGGCCTGGTTCCTGCGCCGCCTGACGCCGACCGAGACGCGCGAGCTGCCGGCACCGATTCGCCCGCTTGGTTTTGATGGCCCGCTGACGATGAACGAGGGGCTGACCACGCTCGCCCATCAGATCGACGACGAGCTGGAGTTTGACGATAGCGTGATTCCGCCGACCGAAAGCGCGACGGTCGTGCTGTCCTTCTCGCACCGCCTGGCGGGAACGTTGGGCTGGTCGCGCGCACTCGCTGGCGTGCTGCCGATGATGGACAAGGCGCGCCTACCGCTCACGTTTCGTGACAAGCTGACCGGCAAGGACCATCTGGTCTGGCTGGTTCGCGAGGGTCGCTACGTGTGGGGCCTGAGCGAGTGGTATCGCCAGAATGAGCTGCCGGCCGGCGCGGAGATCGAGCTCCAGCGCGGCCCGGCCGACCACATCTTCCTGATTGGCGCGGGAAAGCACAAGCCCAAGCGCGAGTGGGTGCGCGTCGCCTCCGTGCGCGATGGCCACCTGCGCCTGGAGACCGCCCAGCGCGCCGTCACCTGCAAGTTCGACGACATGATGTCCGTGTTCGTCGACGATCCCGCCTCGATGGCCGGTCTGCGCGCCGATGGCACACGCACGCTTGCACAGGCTGTTCGCGAGGCCTTTCCTGAAATCTCCAAGCTCAGCCCGCAGGGCAATACGCATGCGCGGACGTTGTACGCCGTCGTCAATGTTCTCGTGCGCGCGGCGCCGCGGGACGTGTTTGCCGCCCTCAGTGCGAGTGGGTTGTATCAGCCGGTGGGCGACAACTACTGGCATCTGAGCGACAAGGGCTGAGGTCCGCGACCATGAAGCTATTCCGTCCAACCGAAGAAACCAAGTTCCACATCGACCAAAGCTGGTTCGAGAAAAGCGGCCTCGACTTTCGCATCGCGGTCTTCAAGTGCCTGTCAGCCGAGCAGCAGGAGCGTATCGGCGAGCCCTCGGCGGCGCAGACCTACGACTACGTCAATCCCGCCACAGGCGAGATCGAACGCATCGACACCGTGCTGCGCACCGTGCGGCAGGAAGGGCCCGGCGACCCGAACTTCATCACGCCCCGCGCGCCGGTGGCGGAGTCCGCCTTCCGCGTTTTCCTGCTGAATGGCAACCAGCCCCTCTCGCCAACCGAGCTCTCGACGCGGCTGAATCGCAAGCCGTCGGAGATCCTCGCCCACCTGGGCGGCAGAGTGGTGTATAACGGCATTCGACCGATCTACTGATCGCGATCCGACAGTCGGTCTTGCAGGTGCAGCGGCCCGGGCCGCGCACATCCGCCCCCGTAGCTCAGCTGGATAGAGCAGGGCACTTCTAATGCCAAGGTCGTGGGTTCGAGTCCCGCCGGGGGCGCTGCGCGGAGGGCGTCCGCCTATTCCGCCTTGTCGTGTCCCTTGCCCAGGATGTGCACCAGCTGGGCGGTGTCGATATTGCCCCCGCTGACGACGGCGACCGGGTGTTTGGCTTCCGGCAGTGCGCCGCGGTGATACAGCCAGGCCGCGGTGGTCACGGCGCCGCTTGGCTCGGACAGCACGCGACCCTGGAAGGCCAGCGCGCGCATCGCCTCTTCGATCTCCTCTTCGCTCACAGTGACGATGTCGTCGACGTATTCCTTGATGTGCGGCCAGGTCACGTCGCCGAGCCGATGCACGCGCAGGCCATCGGCCATGGTCTGGGCCGTCTGGTCGGCGGGGAAGGCCACGATCAGGCCGGCCCGCAGGCTTGCCTGGGCGTCCGAGGCCAACGAAGGCTCCACACCCACGACCCGGGCGTTGGGCAGCAGGCTCTTGATGGCCACCGCCACGCCACTGATCAGCCCACCGCCGCTCACCGGCACGAGCACCAGGTCGGTCTGCGGCGCATCCTCGGCGATCTCAACGCCCAGCGTGCCCTGACCGGCGATGACGCGCGTGTCGTCGAAGGGCAGAATCTCCTCATAGCCGTGCTGGGCGGCCAGCTCGGCGCACTTCTTGGCCCTTTCGGTCGAGGCGTTGCCGACGAGCACGACGTTGGCGCCATAGGCCTTTGTGCGTTCGAGCTTGATCGCCGGCGCGTTGCGCGGCATGACGATGGTTGCCCTGATGCCCAACGCACGCGCCGCATATGCCACCGCCTGCGCGTGGTTGCCGCTCGAGTGGGCGATGACGCCCGCCGCGCGTTCGGCCGCGCTCAGGCTGGCCAGGGCGTTGTAGGCCCCCCGCAACTTGAACGCCCCCATCGGCTGCAGTGATTCGAGCTTGAGCAGCAGGTCAGGGTTTGAGACGCCGGGCAGGGGCACCAGCGGGGTGCGGACGATGGCAGGGGCGATGCGCGCCCGTGCGGCCTGAATATCGGACAGTGTGACCATGTGGGGGAGTTTACCCTCGGCCGCCGGCCGTAGGCCGCGCCTGCTCCGCGCCTTCTTCCGTCGTCGGTCGTCCGTCCGCGGTCTTCGGGCCGCAGGCCGCCGTCAGCCCCGCGCCTCGATCACATCGGCCCCCACAAACGCCCGCAGCGGCTCCGGGATGATGATGCTGCCGTCGGCGCGCTGGTAGTTCTCCATGATTGCGATCATCGTCCTCGGCAGCGCGAGCCCTGAGCCGTTCAGCGTATGGACGAGCTCCGCCTTCGCGCCGCGCTCGCGGCGGAATTTCACGTTGGCCCGCCGCGCCTGGAAGTCGCCGACGTTGCTCACCGAGCTCACTTCGAGCCATTCCTGGCAACCGGGAGCCCACACCTCGAGATCGTACGTCAGGCGCGCGCCAAAGCCGGTGTCCCCGGTCGCCAGAAGCTTGACGCGGTAGGTCAGCCCGAGCCGCTTGAGCGTCTCCTCGGCGTCGGCGAGCATTTTCTGGTGCTCGGCCTCGCTGTTCTCCGGCGCGCAGAAGGTGTACATCTCCACCTTGTCGAACTGGTGGCCGCGCTTGATCCCGCGCGTGTCCTTGCCCGCGCTCATCTTCTCGCGGCGGAAGCACGGCGTGTAGGCGGCGTAGCGGCGGGGCAGCGCCTCGGCATCCAGGATCTCGCCACCGTGCAGGTTGGTGATCGGCACCTCGGCGGTCGGAACCAGCCAGTAGTCCTCCTCCGCGTCGTGATACAGGTTGTCGCGGAACTTGGGCAGTTGCCCGGCCGCGAACAGCGTCTGCTCCTTGACGAGGAAGGGCAGGTAGACCTCCTGGTAGCCCTGCGCCTGACGCAGGTTGAGGAAGAAGGCAATCAGCGCGCGCTGCAGCCGTGCGCCAAGCCCGTTGAGCACATAGAAGCGGCTGCCCGTCAGCTTCACTCCGCGCTCGAAGTCGATCAGGCCCAGGGCTGGGCCGAGGTCCCAGTGCTCGCGTGGCTTGAAGTCAAACGTTTTTTGCTCACCCTCGATCCGCGTCACGATGTTCGCGCTCTCGTCGGGGCCAATCGGCGCGCGGGGGTCCATCAAGTTGGGCAGCGTCGAGGTGAGGCGATCGAGCTCCGCCTCGATGCGCGTCAGCTCACCTTCGTACTGGCTGATGCGGTCGCCGACCTCGCGCATCTCGGCCTTCCTGGCTTCGCGGGCGGCGGCGTCGGGCATGCGCCCGATCTCCTTGCTGGTCGCGTTGCGCAACGCGCGCAGGGCCTCGTTCTCCTTGAGGATCTCACGGCGCTGGACGTCCAGGGCGAGAATCGAGTCCAGCGAGTCCGCGCTGTCGTTGCGGTCGAGCAGGTTCTGGCGAACCCGCTCTGGCTGGGTGCGAATGATGTTCAGATCGAGCATGGCAACCTCCGAAAAAACAGATGCGCCCTTCCGCCGGGCCAGGACGAAGGGCGCTCGTGGTGCCACCTGACTTTGCGCGCGGTTCCGCGCGCCTCATTACCGTCCGATATCGGGGACACCGCCGCGCTCATCGCGCGGGGCTCGGCGAGGGGAAGCGTCTGTTCCTTGGGCTGCGGCCTCGCACCACCGGCTGCTCTCTGATGCCCTCGGAACGCGCGGCTCGCGTCATCGCGTTCGGCGCAGATTATCGCACAGGGCCCGGTCGTCGAGGACGGTGCGCAGGTCGAGCGCGAGGGCGTCGTCGACGATGCGCGCAACGATGGGAACCGGTGCGGCGCGCAGTCGGGCGGCCTGGGCATCCGGGGGCTGTCCCTTCAGGGTGATGAGGCGGGTGGGGAGCGTTTCACCCGGCAGGCTGCCCCCTCCCACGGTCGAGCGGCCGTCGATCAGCGCCGCCGCCAGCCCGTTTGCCGCGAGCCAATCGCGCAGGTCGGCGATGACGGCCTCGGCGCGTTGGGCAATCACGTCGACCGGGAGGGCCATCATGCGCACGATGGGCACCTCGCGCGCCGCCTCGCCGCGCGCGTAGTGCAACAGCGTGGCCCCCAGCGCAGCCAGGGTGAGCTTGTCCGCGCGCACCGCGCGCTGCAGGGGATGGCGGCGGCAGCGGGTGATGGCCTCCGCGCGGCCGACCAGGATCCCCGCCTGGGGGCCACCCAGCAGCTTGTCGCCGGAGAAGGCGACGACGTCGACGCCGGCCTGCAGGCTGTCTTGCGGCATGGGTTCGCGCGCCAGACCAAACGTGCTCGTGTCGACCAGCGGGCCGCTCCCGAGGTCATCGAGGACGGCGACCGGCCGGCCGGTTGCGCGCGCCAGGTCGACCATCTCGGCCAGCCCGACCTCGGCGGTGAAGCCGCTGACGCGGAAGTTCGAGGGATGCGCGCGCAGGATCGCGGCGGCGTCGGCGTTCGGATCCGCCAATGCCTCGGCGTAGTCGTTTGGGTGAACGCGATTGGTTGTGCCGACCTCGATCAGACGCGCGCCGCTCTGCTTCAGCACCTCGGGCACGCGGAAACCGCCGCCGATCTCGACCAGCTGCCCGCGCGCGATGACAACGCCACGGCCGGCGGCATGCGCGGCGAGCATCAGCGTCGTTGCCGCGGCGCAGTTGTTGACGACCAGTGCGGCCTGAGCGCCGGTCAGGGCGCAAAGCAAGGCTTCGACGCCGCCCCCGCGGGGACCGCGTTCGCCTTGTCCAACGTCGAATTCCAGGGCGCTGTAGCCGGCGGCGGCGTGAATCAGGGCCGTCTGTGCCGCGGCGCTGAGGGGCGCGCGTCCCAGGTTTGTGTGCAGGATGACGCCGGTGGCGTTGATGACGGGCCGCGCGGAGGCTGCTTGCGCGTCGGCGGCGAGTGCGGCGGCCGCCTCGGCGAGGAGGGTGGCGCGTGTCGGGGCGGGGGCTCCGGTCCGGATCGCGTTGCGCGCGGCCCCCAGGCGCGCCCGAAGCGCGAACGTTGTGCGCTGTTGTCCTTCAGCCGCGACCAGGTCGCCGGCGGCTTCGAGGAGGTCGCTGACGCTGGGCAGTGCGCGGAAATTCTTGGGATCCGGGGCCATGCGGTGATTATAGAAAGGCCGGGCGTGCCATTTTCCCGATACAAAACATGCGGCGCTGCCGCGGCATCTCCGGGCAGGATTGGCCGGTAGGGGCGAAGCGTCCGGCGCCGAGCGTTGGCAGGCGCGAGCAAATGGCGGACGCTTCGCCCGCCCGCAAGCCCGACACAAATCACGCGGGGCGTGCGGCGCCGCCACG
>JAIBCK010000127.1 GCA_019694215.1 Thermoflexales bacterium | reverse complement strand
TACAAGCCGGAACTGTCGGAAGGCGCGGCAAAGAGCCCGATTTTCCAAACCTCGACGTTTGTGTTCAAGAACGCCGTCAGCGGCAACGCTTTCTTCGAGCTGTCCGCCGGTCTGCGCGAACCGGGCCCCAATGAAGAAGCCGGCCTGATCTACACCCGGATGAACAACCCGGATGTCGAAATCCTCGAGGAACGCCTCAAGCTCTGGGATGGCGCCGAAGCAGCAGCCATCTTTTCGAGCGGCATGTCCGCCATCTCCACCGCCATCCTGTCGCTGGTGCGCCCGGGTGATCTGGTGCTGTATGGTTCTCCGTTGTACGGCGGAACCGACAAGCTCATGACGGTGACGCTCCCCGAGTTCGGCATCCACACCCTGGCCTTCCGGCCCTGGGAGAGCATGAAGGAGGTCGAGCAGCGCATCAAGGCGAGCCCGCATGCCGACCGCCTGGCGATGATCTACATCGAAAGCCCGGCCAACCCGACCAACGCGCTGACCGACATCGCCGGCTGCCGCGCGCTCGCCGACAAGCTCGCCAGGCCCGATCGCCCGGTGCGCATCCTGGTGGACAACACCTTCCTCGGCCCGCTCTGGCAGCACCCGCTCGCACACGGCGCGGACCTGGTGCTGTATTCGGCGACGAAATACATCGCCGGGCACAGCGACCTCGTCGCCGGCGCCGCGTGCGGGTCAAAGGCGCTGATCCGCAAGCTCAAGTCCATGCGCAGCCTGCTCGGCACCATCGCCAGCCCGTGGACGTGCTGGCTGATGCTGCGCAGCCTGGAAACCCTCAAGATCCGCATGGAGCAGCAGGCCCGCACCGCCGCCAGGGTCGCTGCATACCTGAACAAACATCCGAAGATCGCCGCGGTTCACTATCTGGGCAATCTCAAGCGCAGCGACGGCGCGCAATACCGCATCTACCGCAAGCAGTGCCTCGGCCCGGGGGCGATGATCTCCATCGAGGTCAAGGGCGGGCGCGCCCAGGCCTTCACCTTCCTCGATTCGCTCAAGCTGATCAAGCAGGCGGTCAGCCTCGGCAGCACCGAAAGCCTGATCTGCCACCCCGCCAGCACAACGCACATCACCGTTGCACCCGCCGAGAAGAAGGCGGTCGGGCTGACCGATCAGCTGGTTCGCTTCTCGGTCGGCGTCGAAGCCGCCGAGGACCTGATCTGGGACATCGGCCAGGCCCTGGCGAAGATCTGACGTCCACGCACCTTTGTCCGTAAATGTGAGAGGCGCTCCGATGAGCGCCTCTCGTCATTTCTGTCGAATCCGTCGCCGGGCTACGCCGCCGGAAGGTGCAGGTCGCGCGGGCCGACATACTCGCTCTTCGGCCGGACCAGCGCCGCTTCCTTGTACTGCTCGATCACATGGCCGCTCCAGCCGGTGATGCGCGCGCAGGCAAACATCGGCGTGAAGAGGTCGATCGGGATGCCGATGTAGTACATCATCGCCGCGGAATAGAAGTCTACGTTGGGGTAGATCTCGCGATGCCGCAGCACCGCAGCCTCGACCATCCGCGACATGTTGTAGTACTTCAGCGCGTTGACCTTGCGGCCCATCTCCTCGGCCAGGCGATTCAGGTGCCGGGCGCGCGGGTCGCCGTGCTTGTAGATGCGGTGGCCGAAGCCCATGATGATGCGCTTGGTCGCGAAGGCGTTGTCCACCCAGGCATCCACCTTGCTCTCATCGCCAATCTCGAGCAACATCTTCATCGTCGCCTCGTTGGCGCCGCCATGCAGTGGGCCCTTGAGGGAGGCCAGCGCCGCCGTCACGCACGAGTGCAGGTCGGCCTGCGTGCTGGCGACCGTGCGCGCGGTGAAGGTGCTGTTGTTCATGCTGTGGTCGATCAGCATGACGAGATAGGCGTTCATGGCCCGGGTGAAATCGGGATCGGGCGCCTTGCCGTTCAGCATGTACAGGATGTTGGCGGCATGGCCCAGGCTCGGGCTGGGATCGATCGGCTGCTTGCCCTCGCGGATGCGCTGGAAGGCCGCGCAGATCATCGGGAACTGCGCCGTCAGGCGGATGGCCTTGCGCAGCGTGGCAGGGATCGTGATGTCCTCGACGCCCTGCTCATGCAGCGCCAGCAGCGAGATCGCCGTGCGCAGCATGGTCATCGGCACCACCTGCTCGGGCAGCTTGCGAAGCCAGTCATAGATCGCGGGCGGCAGCACGCGATCGATCTGCAGCTGTGCGTTTAACGCTGAAAGTTCAGACTCACTGGGCAGATGCCCGTAGAGAACCAGGTGCGCAACTTCCTCAAAGGAGACGTTCCCGTTGACGAGGTCGTCAATCGAGTAGCCCCGCATGATGAGGTTGCTGTTGTCACTGTCCGGATGGCTGATCTCCGTCTGCGTGAAGACGACGTCGGCAAGTCCTTTTGAAATGGCCATATTGGTTACCTCATGGTAAGGATGAATAGAAAGTCATTATCTCACTCACCCACGCGCCTGGGTGCGGGCCACCTGGCCGGCACCCAGTTCCCTCAGGTAGTGGATCTCCCCCGTGGTGAACTGAACGCGCACGTCGCGGGCCCGCTGCGCCGCACCCAGCCCGAAATGCGCGATGGGCTCCTGCTGGCAGCTCCCGCCGCCGCTGTCGATCCAGCGCGTGCGGTTGCGGGGTCCGGCAGGTGTGTCAACTGTCACCGTCACGCGCGCGCCGAGGGCGGGCGCGCCGGCTGCCGTGAGGGGCTGCACCCGCAGCCAGTGCTGGCCGTTCGGCCGCCCAAACAGCAGCACCCTGGGCTGCGCGGCATCCTCGCCGTGCGCGACGAGCAGGTCGAGGAAGCCATCCCCGTTCAGATCGCCCACCCCCAGCCCGACTCCGTGCCCGTCCGGCAGCTCGAGCTCAGGGATGTGGCATTCCAGGAGCTGGGCCTTGTCGAGGATCTTGAACATGCGGTTGGGCTGGCCGAGGTTGATCATCAGCACTTCCTCGACCCCGTCATTGTCGAAGTCGGCCACTGCAATCGAACGGATGCGGGATGGGGCTGCGAACTCGGCGTCGGCGCGGTCGACATAGCGCCGCGCGCGGGCATCCCACACCATCAAGCGGTGCGGCCCGTCGTCGCTGCCGAGCACGAAGGCCGCCCGTCCATCGCCCAGCGCATCGGCCACCGCCACGCAGCGCGTGCGCGCCTCGGGATCCGCCAGCCCAAGCTCGCCGGCACACTCGACATAGCGCCCGGCCAGCGCACGGAAAAACAGATTCGGGCCGCTCTCGTTGGCCAAGAACAGGTCCGTCCCGCCCTCGCCCAGCGCATCCACGCACACCAGGCCACGCCCGTCCGTCACCCGCTGCAGGCCATAGTGCGCGGCACGGTCGGGCCAGGCACCGCTTCCGTCGTTGAAATAAAGCCGCGTCGGCGTTCCAAGGTTGCTCACGCAGGCGCTCAGCCGGCCATCGGACAACGTATCGAGCCATGCTGCGCTCTGACCGGCCCCGAGGTTGCGCTGCGGGCGTCCGCCAAAGGCATCCTCGAAGACATCGTCCCCGCGGTTGAGCAGCAGCCGGTCCGCGCCGGTGCTGAGCAGATACACGTCCATGCGCCCGTCTCCATCCGCGTCGGCGACGGAGACCCCGACCGTGTGCGCGGCGGGATCCGCCAGGGCGGGAGACGCGCAATCGCGCCAGCGGGTGCCGCTGGCGCGATACAGGCGGTTGGGTCCGCCGACGGTGGTGCACAGAATCTCGGGGCGCGCATCACCATCCAAATCAACCACCGCGCACCCCCCGCTGCGCTCGGGCGGATTGGGCTCCAGCGCGCTCGACCGGTCCGTGAAGCGAATCCAGGGGTGATGACCGTTCAGCGCCATTCAGGCGCGATTATCCCCCGCCCGTCGGCGGCTCGACCTCAGCCGGCGGGGCGGGTGCAGCCACCGCCGCAACGGGCAAGGGCTTGGCAGGTGCCGTCGGCGCGGGGACGTAGGGCTGCCCGCCCAGCCGCGTAATCACCGTCGCGCCCATGCCAAAGCACGTCGCCCCCACCTGGATCAGCCAGCCCAGCACCGGGATCGCGCCAAGCACACTCAGCGTCAGCGCGCCGACGGCGGTCTGCCCCAACGTCGACCAGTCGCGCCGCTGGAAGCCAACCATCATCCGCTCCCCTACCCAGCGCGACGCGACCGCAAAGCCGAAGGCCATCACGACCGCCAGCCCCAGCATCAGCGCCACGCTGAGCGGGATCCCACACAGCGTGATCGCCAGCAGCAGGGCAATCAAGGGGACGGCAAACAGCGTCAGCACGCCCATGACCCCGGTCAGGGCCGGGTTCTCCAGCGCCGTCTTCTCGATCAGCCCGGCCCGCTTCGGCGCCAGTGCCATGACGGCGACGGCCAACCCCACGCTCACGGCAATCGAAAACAAGAAGCCAAAGAAGTCACTGACCACCCGCGTCACGATGCGGCCAAAACTGACCGCCGGAGACTCCGGAACGACCGGCGTCTTTGGAGTGCTCGGCACGACAATCTGCGGGGGAAGCGGCAACTGCGTGCTCTTGGCGCTGAGGTAGCCGCCCTCATTGACCAGCTCCGCCCCCACCAGGGCCTGCTCGCCTTCCAGCCGACCGGAGCGGCGAAGGATCACCTGTCCGCCCACACCAAGAAGTTTTCCCGTTATGCGGCCGCCCACATCGATCTTGCCGCCATACACCGCCAGATCACCGCGCACTTCGCTGCCGGGCTCGAGCACGACATCCCCGCCATAGACCAGCAGGTCGCCCTCGATCGTCTCGTTGGCGCGCAACGCGAAGCTGGAGCCGACGATGGTCTGACCGCCCAGTACACGCCGCTCGACAGGGGGAGGTGGCTCAGGCGTCTGAGCCGCAGCAGGGAGCGCCGTTGCAAAGCCAATCGCAACCAAAAAGCACAACGCAGTCAACAGCGACCGCAGTTTGAAGGGGTACATCACGCGTTCTCCCAGGCGCGGGCCGTGGCCCGTCGCGGCGCATACACGCGCACGAGCATGGCCAGCCAAACGCCAATCAGCCCAAAGGCGAAGACCACAAACGGCGACCGCAACACACTCAGCGACACAACCGCGAGCACAGACAGCAACGCCCGCGGCAGCTCGAGCAGCGTGCCGACCACCGAACTCAGCGCGGAGGCCCCCGCCTGCCAGGCCGAGGCCGGGACCAGCACGACAATCGCCACGGCCACGACCATCATGGCCAGCGCCACGACGATGGCCAGCGCGGCCACCAGATCAAAGGTGTCAACGCCGCGCCGGGTCGGTGCCGGCTGCCTGGCCACCAGCGCCATCACGCCCTGCGCAAAGCCGGCCGGGGCGCGCCCGCCTTCCTGCCCTGCACCAGCAACGCGCTCGATCCCCTGCATGCGGGTGAAGATCACACGTTCAGCAGGGTGCGCGGCCAGATAGTCGCACAACACCTGATTCTCAGATGCGTTCAGTGTCTCGCCATCCAGCACCCGCATCATCAGGATTTCGGGATCAGTCATGAGGTCGTCTCCTGATCGCATGTCATCCATCACACACCTCCCGCCAGCCGGGCCGCCAGCGGCGACTGGGCCATCGCGCGACGCGCGCGAAAGAGTCGCGATTTCACCGCGCTCAACGTCGCGCCCGTCGCCTGGACGATTTCCTCGCAGCTCAGGTCGGCGAAGTAGTACATCTGCACCATCCGCCGGTCCTCCTCGGGCAGACCGGCGATCATCGCGCTCAGGATCCCGCGCCGCTCGGACAGCGCCACTTCCACATCCGGGCCGGGCGCGTGGCTGGGGAGCTCGATCTCCGGCGTGTCGCCATCGGCATTGGGCTGCTGGTCCGAGAAAAGCAGCGGCTCGATGCGACGGCGGCGCAGGCGATCGATGCACAGGTTCGAGGCGATGGTCATCAGCCAGGTCTTGAAGCGCCACTCCGGCTGATAGGTGGCCAATTGCCGATACGCGCGCAGAAATGTATCCTGTGCGGCGTCACGGGCGTCCTCTTCGTTGCCCAGCATGCGCAGCGCAAAGCGATACACGCGGTCCTGATGGGCCTCGACCAGCTCGCCAAAGCGCTGGGGGGCCCCCTGCAGCACGGCTTGGATGCAGGACCGCTCCGCAGCCCGCTCCGCGTCAACATCAGTGCCAGGCGACGTGGCAGCGGCGTTCAGCACCTGCGCGGCCTCCGCAGGCGCAGGGCCGACGGCCGTGCGCGCCGCAGGTGGCAGGCTCGGTTCACTCATCTTCTGGTTCGTCCGCTGCCGGTGAATCACCGGGACAACGCCCATCTGGAGCGCGATCATGTTCCCCTGATACGGCCGGCAGGGGTCGCGGTTGCGGATGGCTAGCGAATGTCGATCTCGCGCAGGAAGACCAGGTCGTTGCCGTCGGTCAGCGCGCGCCCTGCATCGGTGACGCGCAGGCGCTCGGAGCCGTCATACATCAGGATGCCGATGCGATAGCGGCCCGGCAGCGCGTTCTGCGGAATGACGAGCTCGTAGCTGTCATTGACGACCGTCCCGGCCCGCCAGGTGATGGTCGGGACCGGCGTGCCGGCATTGCGGGGCTCGCGGTCCTCACCCTGGGCGACGACGCCGCCGCTGGTGTGAATCAGGAACCAGGCCACGCGATAGCCGCGGTTGACCGGGCCCGCGGAGCGCCAGCGCACATCAAAGCGGATGCGCTGGCCGGGCTCATAGCTGTCGCGCGTCAAACGCACGTACTCGAGTGTCACCGGGTTCATCCGCACGTTCAGATCAAAGCGGCCGCCGGTGCTGATCGTCAGCGTCAGCGTGCCCGATACCGAAAGCTTCGAGCCACCCACGGGCTCGGTCGTCAGGATCTCGCGCTCGGGCTTGAAATCGCCCGTCTCGCTGAAGACGACCGTCCACCCCACCGAGCGCAGGGTCTGGCTGATGGCGTCATCGGCTTTGCGTCCGATCAGGTCACGGGGCACCTCGACCTGCGGCACGACCTTCGACACCGTCAGGATCACCGCGCTGCCGGGCTGCAGGCGCGTCCCCGCGGGCGGGTTTTGGGCCAGCACGATGGGCTGCGTGGCGGCGGCATCCGGGCGCTCCTCCAGCCGCACGACCAGCCCCAGTTGCGCGAGCTGCGCCTGGGCGGCGTCGACGGGCATGCTGATCACCGAGGTCATGGTCACCACCCCGGGCGCGGCCAGCGTCACGCGCGGCGCTGTCACGGTCTGTCCGGGGGCGAGGGTGACCTGCGTCGTCGGCGTGGGGGCCAGGCCTCGGTTGGGATCGGTATAGGCGCGGTAGACAAACGTGTACAGCACGACGAGGCCGGCCAGGCAGATGATCACCAGCAGGCCGAGCAGCCAGAGCAGGATGTCGCGGCCGCCGCGCCCGCTCTCGCCGGTCGCGTCCACGGCATCGCTCGCTTGCGAGGATCCCGTCATGCCGCTCGGCGGCGCGACGGGTCGCGGGGCTGGCGTGGA
>JAIBCK010000126.1 GCA_019694215.1 Thermoflexales bacterium | reverse complement strand
CGGCATCCGAAGACAGTGCGTCAGGCGATCAACACATCATCCAGGGGCGTGTCGTGCGCCTCCACCGGGATGCCCGCCACACGCAGGACGGGGAAGGCCACCCCGATCTTGAGGGTGTGCGGGGCCAGCCGGCTCAGAAAGGTGTCGTAGAAGCCCGCCCCGTAGCCAATCCGATGCCACTTGCCCTGCTCGCGCGCGAAACCAAGCAGCGGCACGTAGACGATGTCGATCGCCAGCGGGTCAACGAGCTTGATCTGCTTCGGTCGGCTCAGCCCGAACGGCGTTGTCACAAACGCCGCGGGGTCGAGCGATTCGATCAGCGCGCACGGCGTCTCCGCGCTGTCGCGCTTGAAGATCGGGGTGGCCACGCGCTTGCCCGCCGCCAGCGCGGCGCGGATGAGCGGGCGCAGGTCGAGCTCGCTGCGCATCGGCAGGAAACAGTGGATGAGCTCGGCCGTGACAAAGGCCGGCTGGGCCATGGCCCGCGCGCACAGGGCTTCGCTCAGCGCGGCGCGCGTCGAGGGGGCAAGCGCATCGCGCAGCGCTTCCTGCTGTTGCCGCAGCGCGGCCTTCTGTTGGGATGGATTCATGATGGGGTGACGGTCAGTCGTCGATCAACCGGCGATGCCCGGCCGGGCAGCTGCCGTGCGCGCAATCGTACCACCCGGGAAGACCGGGTTCATCCTCGAAGGACAACTCCACGCGCCAGTGATCGCGGCAGTAGACCCTGTCACACTCGGGGCAGTAGAACGGCGCCCACAGCGGATTCAATCTGTACAACGCAGCAATGTCGGCTGCGCGGATCGCTGCGGCCAGGGCGTCGCATTCGGCCATCGGCACGCGCTCGGTGATATCGCCCATGTAGTGGGCGTGCTCATACACACCGTCGACGCTCAGGTCCAGCGTGGCTGCCAGTGCGCCGCACAGCGCGCAACGGACCTCGGCATGCGCTGGGGCATCCATGCAGGTGCAGTTATACAACACCCGCCCCGGGCCACCGACCGGGAATGACAGACGGGCGGCCGTTCCGCCCGGAACCACCGCCCATCCTGCAAGCAACGCGCCGGCTACAGATCGACCCTGACGCTCAGCTCCTTGAGCTGCTTGGCCGTGGGGGCGGACGGAATGCCCAGCATGTTGTCCGCGGCCTGCTGATTCTTCGGGAAGGCGATGACCTCGCGCAGGTTTGGCTCGCCGGCGAAGAGCATGGCCAGGCGGTCGACGCCCGGCGCGATGCCACCGTGCGGCGGCGCGCCATACTCGAAGGCATCCAGCATGTGGCCGAACTTCTTGTAGGCCTCCTCCATCGACAGGCCGAGCAGGCGCATCACGCGCTCCTGCACGTCGCGGCGATGGATTCTGATGCTGCCGCCACCGGCCTCGTAACCATTGCACACCAGGTCATATTGCTTGCCCTTGACCTCGCCGGGGTTGGACTCGAACTTCTCCAGGTCCTCATCGCGCGGCGCGGTGAACAGGTGATGGTTGGGCACCCAGCGCGACTCGTCCTTGTCCCAGGTGAACATCGGGAAGTCGATCACCCACGCAAAGGCCAGCGTGCTCGGATCGGCGAGCTTGAGCCGCGCGCCCATCTCGAGGCGCAGCTTGCCCAGCGCGGTGAGCGCGGGGGTCTCGGCATCCGCGACGAACAGCAGCAGGTCGCCGGGCGCGCTGCCGGCCGCGGCCAGGATTGCGGCGCGTTCGGCCTCGCTGAGCTTGGCCCCGGCCCCGCTGGCGCGCACGCCGTCGGCATCGTGATACAGCACCACCAGCCCCTTCGCGCCTTCGCGCTTGGCCAGCTCGGTCAGCTCATCGGTCTGCTTGCGGGTGTAGCCGCCGCACCCCGGCGCGACGATGCCGCGCACGGTCTCAGCGGCCGCGAAGACGGCGAACGATGAGTTGCGCGTCACGGCCGACACGTCGAAGATCTCCATGCCAAAGCGCAGGTCGGGCTTGTCGCTGCCGTACTTGCCCATCGCCTCGGCAAAGGTGAGGCGGCGGAAGGGCGTGTAGAGCAGCTTCTTGCCGTGCAGATCGGCCTGCTCGGTGGCGAACTGGATCAGCATCCGCTCGATCAGGCCCATCACGTCGTCGCGATCGACAAAGCTCATCTCGACGTCGAGCTGGGTGAACTCGGGCTGGCGGTCGGCGCGCTGGTCCTCATCGCGGAAACAGCGGGCGATTTGGAAATAACGCTCGATGCCTCCCACCATCAGCAGCTGCTTGAGCTGCTGCGGGCTTTGCGGCAGCGCGTAGAAATCGCCGGGGTGCACGCGGCTCGGGACGAGATACTCGCGCGCGCCTTCGGGCGTGCTCTTGAACAGGATGGGCGTCTCGACCTCGATGAAGCCATTGCCATCCATGTAGTCGCGCATGTGCTTGATCAGGCGGTGGCGAAGCGTGAGGTTGCGCGCCATGCGCTCGCGGCGCAGGTCGAGGTAGCGATACTTCAGGCGCAGCGTCTCATCCACATCAGAGCCGTCGCTGTCGATGGGGAACGGCGGCACCTTGGCTGCGTTGTGCACGAGCACCCGGGTGGCCAGGATTTCGACATCGCCCGTGGCCAGCCGCGGGTTGCGCATCTTCTCCGGGCGCAGGTGCACCACGCCCTCGACCTCGATCACATACTCCGGGCGCAGGCTCTCCGCCACGGCAAACACGTCCGCGGGCACGCGCTGCGGGTCCAACGTGATCTGGGTCAGGCCATAGCGGTCGCGCAGGTCGATGAAGATCAACCCCCCGAAGTCGCGGCGGCGATGGACCCAGCCAGCCAGAATGACTGACCTGCCTTCATCGGTGGCGCGCAGGGCGCCGGCGGTATGTGTTTTGCGCATCGCTGTTTCCGTCCTTGTGGTTGTGCATCAAAAAGGGCCGCCTGGTTTGTCAGGCGGCCCTCAGTCTCATCGTGCTTTTTCGCGTTTTCGCGAACGACTAAGCGGCGCCTGGTGAGGCCCCGTTATTGTCGTTATCGTTCGCGTTCAGTCCCCAGTTCATGGTCGGACGGGATGATATCACGGCAACGCCCGGGGAGGTGCGCGACGCCGGGTTACCCGCCGATCGGGTTGTCGCAGCTCTTGGGCAGCGTCACCGTCACGGTCCCGTTGATGTTGGCCACGTCGAAGAGCAGCTTGAGATCGCCATCCAACTTGAGGGCATCGAACTTGCCCTTCAGGTTCATGGTCATGCGCACCAGATAATCGCCATCCACCGCGACATACAGCTCGCCATCGGTGATGGTCGCGTTCTTGTAGAAGTCATTCCCCGGCCCCTTGCGAACGGCTTCCAACGTCTTGGCGGTGTCGATGGTGTATTTGCGCGTCTTGATGCCGTTGATCGTCGCATCGCCTGCGGGCGTGCCGTAGATCGGGGTGTTGTCCGAACCGACCGATCCGACGATGGACTGCGCCGAGACCGCGGAGGGCTTGCTGGGATCGCTCTTCTGGCGCAAGCACATCGGGGGCGTGCCCTGAATGGCGGTGTAGGTGTAGCCGCCCTTCTCATACATTCCGACGCCATCGAACTGCAGGTTGCCCATCGCCTGTCCCATCAGCAGCTTGAGCAGCTCGCCCGCCATGACCAGCGAGCCTTCCTTCTTGGCGACATCGTTGGCGATCTCCATCGTCAGGGCGCCCGAGAACGGCGCACCGGCGCTGTCCTTGCCCTTGAAGTCCATCTTGACCGCGGTCTGCACCGAGGTCAGGGTCTTGACCGTCGCGGTGATCGGCTTGATCACGATGGCACCGCCGCTCGGCGCCGGGACCGCGGTGGGCGGGACGGGCGTCGGCGTGGGCGGCCGCGGCGTTGCGGTCGGCGGGATCGGCGTGGCCGTGGGCGGGACCGGCGTCGCGGTCGGCGGGACCGGGGTGGGCGGAACTGGCGTCGCGGTGGGCGCGGCCTTTGGGCCGCACGCGGTGAGCACCGCGGCCGCGATGAGCGCCGCGGACAGGGTTTGCAGGGAACGACTCTTCATCTCTCCTCCTGGAATGGGTGACGCGGTCATCAGGTGATCTCGAGGATGCGCGGCCGCAGCACGGGCTCGCCCTCGACCAGCACAAGCTGCGTATCCCACCCTTCGATCTGGGTGATGATCTCGTGCCCGGCTTCGGTGACCAACGTCGTGTCTTCAGATTTTACGCCCGCGATGGACGGATTCCACGCATAGGCCTGGTTGACCTCGACGACGATGCCGGCGCCCGGCCGGCCAAGGCTCTCGCGCGGCTCGTAGCCCGCAAGACCGCCCTGATGGTGATGCTGCCACTCGCCGGGGAAGCCGGCCGCGGCGTAGGCGTCTTCGCCCTTCTTGAAGACCTCGCCCAGCGTGCGGCCCGGGCGGGTGCCGGCGATGAAGGCGGCATCCACGCGCATGCAGGCCTCGGCCTTGCGACGCAGCTCCTCTGACAAACGGCCAAAGTGCACCAGCCGCGTGATCGAGGCAACCAGCCCGGCCTTGCGCCCGCACAGCACCAGCATGGCGTATTTCTCGAGCTGCTTGTTCGTGGGCAGCGGATGGCGAAACTCCATCACGCGGTTGTCCGTCGCGATCAGGTTGACAATAGGCTGAACGCCCCGCGCAAAGGTCGCCCGGTCGAGCCGGCCGGCAATTTCGAACTCGGTGTCGCCGGGCCGGACGCCCCGGATCGCGGAATCCATCGCCTCGGCGCACAGTTTGCCCAACGCACGAAAGCGCTCCATTTCCGGGCCTGTCAGGCTCGTCCGCAGCAGGGAGATGTCCCCGCCCAGGTTGGCCGTGCCGGGCATGAGGCCATCCGAACCCACTTCCAGACCGGCCGTCAATTCGGCCGCCAGGTCGCGCGTCTCCTGCCAACCGGTCGTCCTGATTTTCCAGCCCTGGGCCGCCAGGCCCTCCTCGCGCTCGAGACGCGGCGCCTCGATGTTGTTGGTCAGGATAAAGCGCTCGGTCGGCGTGATCAGCGCCGCGGCCGCGCCCGTGGTGGACGCGGTGTTGATGTAGCTCGGCGCGCCGCAGGTGATCCAGGCGAAACTGCTGTTGCGCTGGAGGACCACGGCATCCAGGTTCTTGCGCGTCATCAGGTCGCGCAGCCGGGTAAGTTTGAGATCGATCTCGTTCATGTCACGGTTCCTTGTCGCGCCGGGCGGCCGGCGCCGCTCATTCAGGCCGCGCGTCCCAGGCGCGCCGCGCGGGCCTGTCGGACCGCCTCGCGAAGCTGCGCCAGGTGGCCGTCTTCGTGCCCCATCCCCCCGAGAAAGGTGGTGATGCAATCGCGCTGGCCGGCACCGGGATACGGCTCATAGCTCAACGTCCGGTTTGGCTGATCGGGCCAGGCGCGCAGCGACGCCACACGCATGCGCCGGCTCTCCTCCAGCCGCGCGCAGCACGCGGCGAGGGTGTTGAGCGCCTGCCAGTCCACCTCGCTGCGGGAGCGGCCATGGTTCGGCACCCCGCGCGCGAGCTCGCAGGCCAGAAACGCGCCCTCCTCGGCGGAGGCCGTGGTGTGCGCGATGATGTGCCCGATCGTCCAACCGACATTCTTCATGTCATCGGCCGCGTAGGGGTCATTGGCGTCCCGGTCGACGGGGACGAATACGATGTCGGCATCGACGCAGCCGGCAATTTCATGCAGCAGCGTATCGATCATCTCGTGGCTGAGCGCCGCAAGGTCCTGTTGGGTCAGGCCGCGCGCAAGATCAGCCAGCCGGGCGGTCTTCTGACGGACGGCCGCAAAGTCAAGCATGGTCGGGTCTCCTCGGTCGCGGTATCCCTCTCGTCGCGGGGAGGTCGATCACCGAAACACGGATGCTGTCTTTCGTTAGCGTGGGAACGCGAGGGTCCAGATCCAGTCCACCAGCGCATGCACGGTGGCGGACGCGGTCACGGATCGCGTTGCCAGAAAGACGCGGGCGTAAATCACGCCCGCAATCGTTGCGAGGACGAAGTATAGCCCGACCTGCGGGGGGTTGTTCAGGTGCGCCGCGCCAAAGACCAGCGCTGAGAGGGCCACGATGGCGGCCGGCGACCAGGCCAGGCTGTGGTTGAAGTAGCGCAACAGGAAGCCGCGGAAGAGGATTTCCTCGGGCAATGCGATCGTGAGATAGATCCCCACCAGCTCCAGCGCCGCCGTGACGGGCGCGGGGGCCGTCCAGCGAAAGGTCACGAACCCCGTCAGCAGCGCTGCCGGGAGCAGCAGGACCAGCGCGGCGGCGGTGTAGCCCAGCACGGGGGCGACGTCCCGCGCGGCCGGCGCGAAGCGCAGACCCAACCCCTCGAACTTGCCCCCCAGCGCCAGCGTGTAGAGAAAGAGGGGCAGCACGGCCAGACGGAAATACTGGCCGCCGTCGGCATCGCCCATCGGCGGGAGGACGACGTCCGGCAGCGCGCCAAACTCGACGCCATACCAGAGCATCAGGGCCGCGCACAGCAGCAGGAAATTCAGGCGCGCCTTCTGCTCGCGCGTCGTGAAGATCAGCAGCAGCACGGGCAACGCAAAAGCCCCCAGCCGCAGCGCAATCTCCGTCCCGCCCAGGACCTGCCCCTTCGCCACCGAGAGCGTGAGCGGCGCCGCCACGGCGACCAGGCCGATCCCCACATCGCTCAGGCGCAGGCGGGGTGTGTTGATCAACGCAAGCGCCGGCGGGAGAAAGGCGAAGATCAGCGCCGACAGGGCGCTGGTCAGATCGGCCGGCGTGTTGGCCGCCCGGTTCACCGCGAGCACGGGCAGCAGCAGCAGGAGCGGCGGCAGGGCCATGAGCAGCGGATGACGCTGCCCGGCCGCGCGCACGCCCCGCGCGACGCCGTCCGTGCTGAGCAGCAGGTATCCCGCGCCGAGGACGCCAAAGATCATCAGGGCCGGGACCAGCTGCGCGGGCGGATGCCCCTGCAGGGGAAGCACAACGGACACAAGCAACCCAGCCAGCAGGAGCAGGCGCAGGCTGGCTTCGAGCAGCGCCGTCAACGGTGAGGCGGCAGCGGGAGGGCGGAGCTCGGGCGCCGAGGGCGCATCGATGGGCGACGACATGGGCGAGGGATTGTAACCAACCGCCGCGCTCGGGTACCATCGCTGGCGTGTCATTGCCCGACCTTCTCAGCGCGCTCGTCGCGATCAACAGCATCAATCCCTCGCTCGTCGCGGGGGCGCCCGGCGAACGCGCCCTGATCGATTTCGTGGCGCACTGGCTGCGCGAGCGCGGCATTGCCACGGAGGTCATCGCCGCCGGGACCGATGTGGATCGGCCCAGCCTCCTCGCGCGGGTGCCCGGGCACGGGATCGGCCGCAGCCTCGCGCTCTACGCCCACGCCGACACGGTCGGATTGGGCGAGGCCGTCGACGCGCTCACGCCGCGGCGCGTCGACGGGCGGCTGCACGGCCGCGGTGCCTATGACATGAAGGGCAGCCTGGCCGCGCTGCTCCGCGTCCTGGAAGGCGCCGCCTTAAACCCGTTGGACG